>NZ_JBFAMR010000025.1:109412-110121 GCF_040656595.1 Actinoplanes sp. NPDC049802 | reverse complement strand
TCGGAACCACCGCCACGGTCACCGGCTGGCAGCGGACGTAGAGACGAATTCCCGTTCGGGGAGACGGGACACGGATCTCGGCTATCTGTGTTCCGCAGACGTGACACCCGCAACGGGTGTCATCACACCCACCACGGGTGTCACGTTCTCCGAGCACACATCGCTCTGCACGCCGGCCCTCCGCCCACCGGACGCCAGGACGCCAGGGCACCAGAGCACCAGAGCACCAGAGCGGCAGGGTGCCGGGGCAGGCGCCGGAGGGCAGGGCACCAGGGCGGCAGGATGCCGGGGGCAGGCGCCGGAGGGCAGGGCACCAGGGCGGCAGGATGCCGGGGGCAGGCGCCGGAGGGCAGGGCACCAGGGCGGCAGGGTCACGGGGCAGGGCGGCAAGGCACCAGGGCGTACCGTCTGCCCGCCCGGCGGGCAGACGGGACCGAGCGATTCGGCACGCATGCAGGGCCCTGCGCGGCCGCTCACGAGTGTCACAGCGGTGCTCGGGGCACACCGTCGGTGCGCCCACCCACCCACCCACCCACCCGCCCGCCCGGCGGGCGTGCAGGCGGGTGGGCGGGGCGGGCGATTCGGCCAGCAGGGTCAGCACCCACGACCAGCCGGTACCGCTTGGCAGGCGTGGCCGTTCGAGACCGTCCGCTACCGCGCCGGTGGCACCCCGGTCACGATCCCCGGGACGCCGGCGGCACTTGATTCG
>NZ_JBFAMR010000025.1:107757-109313 GCF_040656595.1 Actinoplanes sp. NPDC049802 | reverse complement strand
GTGCGGGCGCCTACGGGTCAGGCACGCATTCCGGTGAGGTACCGGTTGGCCCGGCGGTGGCACTTGATTCGTGCGGGCGCCTACGGGTCAGGCACGCATTCCGGTGAGGTACCGGTTGGCCCGGCGGTGGCACTTGATTCGTGCGGGCGCCTACGGGTCAGGCACCCATTTCGGTGAGGAACCGGTTGACCCGGCGGCGGCTGGTGAGACGCAGGCAGCGGGCGTGTCCCGCGTGCTCGGCGATCAGCGCCTCGACGCGTGGGCGCATGCGATGCCGGTAGCGGAGCACGTACCAGAGGAAGGAACCGTTGATGCGGTGGCGTCCGCCGCGGCGGGCGATGGACCACAGGCACGTGGTCGCGGGCAGGTCCAGGAAGATCACCGTGTCGGCACGGGCCAGGCGGATCGGCAGCGTCGACGCGTAGTTGCCGTCGATGATCCACCGGTCGGCGGTGGCGAGGTCACGCTGCATCGCGGCGAACTCGCCCGCCGGGGCGGCGTTCCAGTCGTCGTCGTAATAGTGGTCGTCGAGATGGGCGACCGGGAGCCCGAGCCGTTCGGACAGTCGCCGGGCGAGGTGGCTCTTGCCCGAGCCGCCGCAGCCGACGATCGCGATCCGCCGCATCGGTGCGGCCGGGCCGCCGGACGGCTCCCGGCCGGGGCGCCAGTCGAAGATGCGCAAACACGCCTCCCACTGCCGGTGCCGTTCCGACCAGGGCCGTCTCCGTGATCTTATCGCTGCGGACCGGCCCTTACGCGCGATCGGAGGGCCGGTGAGTCATCCCCGGACGATAACGTGACGGGAGGTTCGGTCAGGCGGCTGACCGTAGCCGTCCCACCACGTCGCCGCGCCGGGTACGGCGTACCAGAAGGCGGTCTCCGGGCCCGAGAGCGGGCGTCATGCTGTCGCCGGCGACGTCGATGAGCAGGAACCGCCGCCGGGCCACCGCGAGCGCGCCCCCGGCCAGAACGACCGCGACCGCCGCCGGAACGCCATTCGTCATGCGTGTCTCCGGTGTGATCGGTGGTGCCGGACGGGTCAGCGGCGGGAGTCGTCCGCTGTGTCGGTGACGCCGGGCGGATCAGCGGACGCGAGCCGCTCCACGGAAGAGCCGGACGATCTCGTCGAGCCAGACGAGGGCGGCCACGCCGACCGCCGCGACCGTGGCGCCGGCCAGGGCCTGTGGCGCGGTGACCCCGGCGAGCGCGCCGGTGGCGGCGGCGCTGAGCAGCGCGGCGCGCAGCACGTGCCGCCGGGACACCGGAGCACGGGACGCCCCGAAGCAGTGACAGCCCGCCCGGGCGCCGTGCCGGACCGCGGTGAACAGGGCGGCCGTGAAGGAGGCGAACAACGTCGCCGCGAGAGCCAGGCCCACGGTGGCGCCGGATGGCCACAGCAGGGCGCCCACCACGACGGCCTCGGCGGCCACCTCCGCCTCGGTGGCCATCCCGGCCTCGGTGGCCATCCCGGCCTCGGTGGCCATCCCGGCCTCGGTGGCCATCCCGGCCTCGGTGGCCATCCCGGCCTCGGTGGCCATCCCGGCCTCGGTGGCCAG
>NZ_JBFAMR010000025.1:0-107659 GCF_040656595.1 Actinoplanes sp. NPDC049802 | reverse complement strand
ATCCCCGCCTCGGTGGCCACCGGCCACCCCCGCCTCGGCGACCCGGCGCGCCCAGCGGTGTGGCGCAAGGCCGAGGTCGACGACGGCGCCGGCGAACGCGGTGAAGCTCGCGCGGCTGCGCAGTTTGCTGATCGGGGAGACGGCGAGAACGCCGGTGAGCAGGAGAACGCAAGTGACCGTGGCAACGCGCATCGAGCCCCCGATGGCCGCGTATCAACGGTGGTGAAGCCACGTCGATAGATCGACGAGAGGCAACTGGTCGGGGCAACTCTTCGATGCTGATTGTGAGCGCTCATAGAGTCCGGAAAGAGATGAATCATGGCCGGCCATCGATTGTCAGCGCGTCGTGCGGTTGCTGGATCGGCGACCGCGCCATTCCCGGCCGCTGATTCACCGGGTTCGCGCGGTGGACCGGAAGCCGTGGCCGTCTCGGATCCGTGCGCCGGTAGCCTGGCCTCGTGCTGCGCATGATTGCCCTGGCGGCGATGATGGCCTGTCCGTTGCTGGCCGATCCGCTCGACGCGGGCCTGCCGGTGTGGATCACCCCGCTCAGTCTGCTCGCCGTCGTGGTGGCCGTGGCGCTGCACCGGTCGCGGCCGTCCGCCGTGGCGCTCGGGATGCTGGCCGCCGGCGCCGTCGACTGGCGGCTGTTCGTCGCCGTCGCGATCCTGTCCTATCTGGCCGGGCGACGCGAACCGGTGGGCGCCGCCACCCTCGCCGGCCTCGCCGGGACGCTGGCCTTCGGCACGGCCGTCCCGCTGCTGCGCGGCCCCAACCTGTACGGCTGGCTCGTATGGATGGCTGGAGTGATCGTTCTCGGGCTGTTCCCGGCGCTGGTCGGCTCGTTCCGGCGTCTGCGGACCGAACTCGTCCGGGCCGGCTGGGACCGTGCCGCCCAGCTCGAACGCGAGCAGCGCATCGTTGCCGAACAGGCCCGCCTCCGGGAACGCGCCCGCATCGCCCAGGACATGCACGACTCGCTCGGCCACGAGCTGAGCCTCGTCGCCCTGCGTGCCGGGGCCCTCGAACTCGACGGCGCCCTCGCGCCCGAGCACCGGAAGGCCGCCTCCGAGGTGCGCGCCGGGGTCACCACGGCCGCCGACCGGCTCAGCGAGATCATCGGCCTGCTCCGCGACGAGGAGGGCCCGGCGGGCCCGGCCGGGGAGCGCATCGAGGAACTGGTCGAACGCGCCGCGAGATCAGGCGTTCCGGTCGTGCTGGAGTCCGCCGGCACCCGTGCCGTTTCCTCGGAGGACGGCGGTTCCTCGGAGGACGGCGCGGGCTGGCGTGCCGCCTCTTCGCCGGCCGCACCCGGTGACCTCGCCGCTTCCACGCCGGGTGCGGGCGACCTTGCCGGTGTGGCGGCCATGCGGTACCGGGCCGCCTACCGGGTCGTGCAAGAGGCGCTCACCAATGCCACCAAGCATGCCCCGGCCGCCCCGGTGCGGGTGAGCATCGACCGCGACGGTGACGAACTGATCGTGACCGTCCGGAACGAGCCGCCGTCGCGGCCCCCGGCCGGGCCGGTTCCGCACGGCGGCCGCGGCCTCACCGGGCTGCGTGAACGAGTCGGCCTCGCGGGCGGGGTACTGCGGGCCGGGCCGCTGCCCGACGGCGGGTTTCAGGTGGTAGCGCGTCTCCCGGTGCGGCCCGGACCGGTTCTCGACGACGATCCGGAGCCCACCCCGCCGGCCGCCGGTTTCCGGACCGTCCGCCGCCGCGCCCGGCGCGGACTGGCGCTCGCGCTCACCCTGCCCACGCTGCTCGCGGTGGCGCTGGCCGGAACCCTGATGGCCGTGTACGCCCACGACAACCGCACCTCCCACCTGCCGCCGGCCGAGTTCCGGGCGCTGACGGTCGGGGCGGATCGCGGCGAGATCGGCGGCCGGCTACCGGAGCGGCAGGCGCCGGAACACCGCGACGAGAACGGCCCGCCACCGCCGCCCGGCAGCGCCTGCGAGTATTACCGGTCGGCCGCCGGGTTCGTGCCGGCCCCGTTCGACGTGTACCGGCTGTGCTTCCGCGACGGCCGCCTCGTCGCGAAGGACGTACTCCCACCGGCCCGCTGACGGCGAACCACCGACCCCGCTGAAAGGTGCCACACATTGATCCGGGTGATGCTGGCCGACGACGAGACGATGATCCGCGCGGGTGTCCGTGCGATCCTCGCCAGCGAGCCGTCGATCGAGGTGGTGGCCGAGGCCGCCGACGGGCGTGAGGCGGTCGAGCAGGCCCGCCTGCACCGGCCCGACGTCGCGCTGCTCGACATCCGGATGCCGGTCATGGACGGCTTGCAGGCGGCCGCCGAGATCCGGCGGGCCGTGCCGTCGACCGCGGCGGTCATGCTGACCACCTTCTCCGAGGACGAGTACATCGCCCGGGCGCTCGACGGCGGGGCCAGCGGTTTCGTTCTCAAGACCGGTGACCCGCGGGAGCTGATCGCCGGGGTGCGGGCCGTCGCGGAGGGCGGCGCCTACCTGTCGCCGCGGGTCGCCCGCCGGGTCATCAGCAACTTCGGTGGCGGGCACGTGACCCGTGGGGTGGCCGCCCGGGAGCGGCTCGAAGCGCTCACCGGGCGGGAACGCGACGTGCTGCGCCTGGTCGGGGCGGGGCTGTCCAACGCGGAGATCGCGGCCGAGCTGCATCTCGTCGAAGGGACCGTGAAAGCGCACGTCAGCGCGATCCTGGCCCGACTCGGGCTGCGGAACCGGGTACAGGCCGCGCTTCTCGCGTACCAGGCTGGATTGACCGGATGAGCGGCAGCCGCGGCAGCGCCAGGACCACGACGGTGGTGGCGACGGCGCCGATCAGGAAGCCCGCCACCACGTCGTGCGGGTAGTGCACGCCCACGAACACCCGGGAGAACCCCGCCAGCAGCCCGACCGGCAGCGCCAGCAGACCGGTCCGCCAGGAGGCCAGCAGGATCGCCACGACCAGGGCGGCCGCGATGGTGCTGTGGTTGCTCGGGAAGGACCAGTCGCCGGTCGGGGGGCACTCGCCGGCCACGATCGGCAGGCCGGGGAAGGTGCGGCAGGGCCGTTCCGCGTCCAGGTAGGTCTTCGACCACTCGCTCAAACCGTAGGCGAGGACCACGCCCACGCCGCCGGCCAGGATCCGGATCAGGTTCGGGCTGCGGCGCGTGCGCCACAGGGTGAGCGCCCACATTCCGGCCAGCAGCACCACGCCCAGTTCGGTGAAGTGCGCCATGAAAGCCTGTACGCCGTCGGGAGTGGTGGCCGCCCACTCGACGATCGCCCTGTACCAGCCGCCGGCCACGTCCGGCACGTTCTCGATCTGTGTCTCGTTCGCCATGCCTCGAAACCGTAGGCACGGCGGCCCCTGCTGCCATTGAACGTTGGTGAGGAGCGGACCCTGACGAAAGTAAGGGGCCGGCCGGAGTGAGAAATAGAGCCTCTGGAATGCCTCAGTACGCCTGGTTACCGTCCGGTAACCCGCGCAACAAATCGGAAACTATCGATGCGCGCGCGGGCCTACCCGAGGGAGGCCGGACATGTCCGCACGAACCCGTATCTGCGCCGCGCTGCTCGCCGTAACGGTCACCGGCGTCACGGTGGCACCGGCCCGAGCGGCCCACGCCGTCACGTCCCGTGGCGTCACCATCCCCGCCTTCTACACGCCGCCGGCGACGCTGCCGGCGGCGGACGGCACGCTGATCCGCACCGAACCCCTCAGACTGGCGCTGTCGCTGCCGGGCATCACCGGGACGCTGCCGGGCCGGGCGACACGCATCATGTACAAGTCCACCGACTCCGGCGGCGACCCGGTCGCCGTGACCGGGGCCTACATCGAACCGGCCGCCGCGTGGCGCGGGCCGGGCGCGCGCCCGCTCGTCGTCCTGGCGCCCGGCACCATGGGCCAGGGCGACCAGTGCTCCACCTCGCTGGCCCTGCAGAAGGGGCTGGTCGTCGGCCTGGGCACCCAGTCGACGGTCTCGGTCGGCTACGAGGTCCTGGCGATGTACCGGCTTCTCGCCAAGGGCATCGCCGTCGTGCAGACCGACTACCCGGGCCTCGGGACCACCGACCGGCTGCACACCTACGTCAACCGGGTCGACTCCGGGCACGCCGTGCTCGACGCCGCCCGCGCCGCCCGCGCGCTGCCGAACACCTCGCTCACCGCCCAGTCCGGCGTCGGCCTGTACGGCTACAGCCAGGGCGGCGGCGCTGTCGCGTCGGCCGCCGAACTCCAGCCGGCCTATGCCCCGGACGTGCCGTTGAAGGCCACCTACGCGGGCGCGCCCCCGGCGAACCTGGCCGAGGTCACCGCCGCGATCGACGGCAGTGAGCTGCTGGGCGCGCTCGGCTGGTCGGTCAACGGCTTCGCCCAATCCGAACCCGCCCTGCAGACGCTGCTCGACCGCTACCTGAGCGCGGCGGGCCGGGCCACGCTCAAGGACCTGTCCACGATGTGCGTCGGCGACGCCATCCTCACCTACGCCAACAAGCGCAGCACGGCGTGGACGACCACCGGCCAGACGGTCGCCGACATCATCGAGGCCGAGCCGGCGCTGCGTGACTACCTCGCCGGGCAGACCATCGGCGCCCGCAAGCCCGCCGGCGTGGTCCGGGTGGCGACCGGGGTCAACGACGATCTCGTCCCGTTCGCCCAGGCCCGGGCCATGGCCGCCGACTGGTGCCGCCTCGGCGGCGACGTCGTCTATGCCCCGGTCAGCCTGCCCGAGGTGAGCAGCCCGTTGATCAACCACTTCGGCCCGCTGCTCAGCGACCAGGGCACCGCGGTCGGCTGGCTGAACGACCGGCTGGCCGGGCGCCCGGCCACGACCAACTGTTCGGCCGTCAACGGATCGTGAAAGCCGATCCGGTGGCGTGACAGGCTGCGGGATTGACGCCGCGCATCAGAGTGATCTTCCCGCAGATCTCTCTGGGCGCGGACCGCGGGCGGGGTTCGGCGGGCCACTCCCGGCCCGCCGGGCGTGCTGACCTGCAACCCGAAGGGCCGCTCGCGACGTACCGTTTCTGTGGGGAGGATTCGACCGGACCGCGAGACCTACGCCCAGAAAGATCCGACATCGATGGCGAAGACCACCGAGGAACCACAGCCGTGGGCCGCCCCGACCGCAAGCGCGTCGCTCGGTGGTGGCCCGGCCCAGACCTGCCGGGTCTGGCGGGAGAGTGACGGCACGCTCCGGCTGAATCTCACCGGATTCGCCATGGTCGGTGTCGACGTGGTCCTGCTCTGGACGCAGAACGGCACCGGCTTCAGCGTCGTGGGCAGGGTGGTGCCCCCGCCCACCGGTGGTATGCCCGGCGTGTACATGCGGGTGGACAAGACCGTGGGCGCCGTCGACCGGCGGCGCTCCCGGCGCGTCGCGGTGCAGGTGCCGGTCGTGCTGATCCTGCCCTCGGGGCAGATGTTTCCCGGCCTGGCGATCGACCTGTCGCTGGGTGGGGCCCGCGTCATCGTCGATCTCGATATCGACGACCTCGGCGAGGAGGCGTTGATCGACCTGGTCGACGGCCTGGCTCCCGGCCAGGCCGTCGTCCTCTCGGCGCTGCTGCCGGACGGCCCCGTGGACGTCGATTGTCACGTGCGCGGCAGCGACGAGCTCGGCGACGTCCGTCTGCTGTTCGTGGATGTGGACGCCGAGGCCCGCGGTCGGCTCGACGCCTTCCAGCGGAGCCAGTGAGCGCGACCTCCAGCCCACCGGGCTCAGCCCGGCGAGCGCGGCACAGACGGGACCGGGCAGCGAGCTGGGTACGGGCATGTCGGTGATCGACGGGAAGGGCCGGCTGCGCCACGACGGCGGTGTCGTGGACAGTCCGGGCCGGTACGCGCTGCGCCTGCCGGTGCTGCGCCGCCGCCGGTCGACGTTCCTGCACGGCATCGAGGACGGCGCCCGCTTCGTCGTCCGGCACCGGGCGGAGCGGCTCACGCCAACGGCAGCCGCATGATGGTCAGGTCGAGCCAGCGGCCGAACTTGGTGCCCACCTCACGGATCGTGCCGGCGTGCTCGTACCCGAACCGCTCGTGCAGCCGGATCGACGACGTGTTGCCCGCCTCGATGGCGGCGATCATGACATGGTGCCCGGCCGCCCGCGCCGCGTCGATGACCGTGGTGAGCAGCGCCGATCCGATGCCGCGCCCGTGCCGGTCCGGCCGCACGTACACCGAGTTCTCCACCGTGTGCCGGTAACCGTCGAGTGGCCGCCACGGACCGAAGGTGGCGAAGCCGGCCACCTGCCCGTCGGCTTCGGCCACGAACACCGAACCCCGCTCCAGGTGCGCGGCCAGCCAGGGGGCCGCCTCGGCCTCCGACTGCGGGATCTCGGTCCACAGCGCGGTCGTCTGCTCGATCGCCCGGTTGCGGATCGCCCGAATGGCCTCCATGTCACCGGCGGCGGCCGCCCGTACCGTCGTCTCGTATATTAGATTCATGTCCAATATCGTAGACCCGCTGGTGGGGCAGATCGCAAGCCGCATCCGCGCCGAGCGCGAGAACCGTCGGTGGACCCTGGCGCAGCTCGCCGACGCCTCCGGAGTGTCCCCCGCCATGATCAGCCGGATCGAGCGCGGCGAGAGCAGCCCCACCGCCGTCCTGCTGGGCAGACTCTCGGCAGCCTTCCAGCTCAGCATCGCCGCGCTCCTCGACGACGCCGGCACCGGGCCGGCCACCGGGGTGCGCCGCGGCACCGAGGCAGCCGAATGGCGCGATCCCGGCACCGGCTACCGGCGCCGCCAGATCACCGGCCCCGGCTTCCCGGCCGAGATCGCCGAGATCCACCTGCCCGCCGGAGCCCGCGTGCCCTACCCGGCGGCCGCGTTCGCCTTCATCCGCCAGATCGTCTGGGTGCTCGACGGCCGGCTCACCTTCCACGACGGCGACGCAGTGCACGAACTCGGGCCGGGCGACACCATCGAGCTCGGCGAACCGGCCGAGCGGGCCTTCGTCAACGCCACCGGCAGCGACTGCCGGTACGTGGTCATCCTCACCCGGCACACCCAGCCGTGACCGCCGTCCGCCTGCTTCTCGCCACCATCGCGGGCACGGCCATCGCCAACAACTACGCCATCCAGCCCGCGCTGGCCACGGTCGCCACCGACCTCGGCGTGGGACTGCCGGTGGCCGGGCTCGTGCCCACGGCGGCGCTCACCGGATGCATGGCCGGGTTCGTCCTGCTGCTGCCGCTCACCGACCGGCTCGCCCCGAACCGCCTGGTCGCGGCGCAGCTCACGGTCCTGGCAACCGCGCTGACCGTCGCCGCGGCCAGCGCACACCCGGCCGTCCTGCTCGCCGCCTACGTCGTCATCGGCGCCGCTGCGGGGGTGGCCGCGCAGGCCGGGGTCATCGCCGGGCGGCACGCGCCACCCGGCCGCCGCGCGGCGGCCGTCGCCACCGTGGCCGCCGGGATGTCGGCCGGGATCCTGCTCAGCCGCCTCGCCGGCGGCGCACTGACCGACCTGCTCGGCTGGCGGTGGATGCTGCTGGTCTTCGCCACGCTCGCCCTCGCCGGCGCGGTCGCCGCCCGGCTGCTGCTTCCCGGTGCCCGGCCCGCCGTCGTTCGGTTGCCGTTCTCCAGTGCCCGGCCCGCCGTCGTTCGGTTGCCGTTCTCCAGTGCCCGGCCCGCCGTCGCCCGGCTTCCGGCCATCGGTCCGGCCGCTTCCGCGCGGCAGCGACCCGCCGCTGACCGGACTCCCGCCGGAGCCGCAGGCCCTTCCGGGCAGCGACCGCACACGAGCGAGAGCTACACCGCCGCCCTGGCCGCCCTGCCCCGCCAACTACGGCGGCACCCGGCACTGCGCTGGGCGGTCGCCGCCGGCGGCCTCTGGTATCTCGCTTTCCATCTCGTCTGGGTCGCCCTGGCGCTCGCGCTCGCCCCATTCGGGCCGGCCGTCATCGGCCTCTACAGCCTCGCCGGGCTCCTCGGCTTCGCCGCCCTGCCCTACGCCGGACGGCTCACCGACCGTTTCGGCGCCGCCACCGTCATCGCGGCGAGCCTGCTCACCGCAGCCGCAGGCACCGCCCTGCTGGCCACCGGCCTGGACCATCCGCCGGTCACCGCGTTCGGCCTCGCCCTGCTCGACGCCGGCTGTTTCACCGCCCAGGCCGCCAACCAGAGCCGCGTCCAGGCCCTCGACCCGCGGCGGTCCGGCAGCCTGAGCAGCGTCTACCTGGTGCTGTACTTCGCGGTCGGCGCGGTCGGCGCCGCCCTGGCCGGCCCGATCCTGGACACGGCCGGATGGCACGGCGCCGCCGCCGTCGCCCTGGCCGCGCTACTGGCCGCCCTCGCCGTGGACCAGACGGCCGTACGACGTGAGCGTCCGCACCGCCTGGAACGTGACAATGCCACGCCACTCCAGACGTGACGCCTCGCTCGGCGGCTCCCAGGCGACCGGCCACCCGCCGTCCGGCAGTTGCGCGGCGGCCAGCTGATCCAGGTGCGCCTCGATCTGGCCGTCGGAGAACAGCCGCCGCCACGGCGAGTCCGCGGTCGGCGCGACGTGCAGGGGAGTGAGGCCGTACTCGCCGGGTTTCGGGGTGAGCTGGAACATCGCACTGCCGACCATCCGCTCCAGGACCGCCGGGGCGTGCTTCTCGGCCCGGTCCCTCTCCGGCACGTACGCCAGGAACGTCATCACCTCGGACAGCCCGTGCACCTCGCCGGGCAGCGTGCCGGTCTCCACGGCGTCCCAGCAGAACCGGGTCGCCGCCGCCCGCCACGGATGGTCGAAACCGAGCGCCCACAGATGTCCGGCCAGCCCGGCGGTCGGATTCACGCCCCGCTCGTAGGTCCAGTCGGTCCAGTGCGCGGCCCGCGGGAACTCCTCGATCACCGGGAACGCGAGCGGCACCGCGCCGTCGACGGCGACACCGGCCAGGAAGTCGCAGGCCCCGCCCAGCAGCTGAGCGTCGTGGGCGCCGGCGATCGCCATCGACTGGAAAGCGATCTCCACGTCGATCGGCAGGCTCGCCGGGCAGCGTTTGTCCGGTTCCAGGCCGTGGCCGAAACCGCCGTCGGCGTTGCGATAGGCCCGCAGCGCGTCCACCACACCGTCCGGCGGCGCGCCCTCGAAACAGGCGGCGAACAGGCGGCGCTCCAGCGGGCGGGCCTCACGGAGCAGGAAACGGGCAGCGGCCAGGAACGGGTTCTCATCGGTCACCCCGCCGACACTAGGCAGCCGCGCCCGGCCCGTCTTGTAGGAAACGGACACCGGACGATACTGAACGGCATGGGCTACCGGGAGTGGGCGCCACCGGCCGCGCTGCGCGGATCGGTCGTGTGCCTGTGGAGCCGGGCCGGTTCTCCGGCGTCGTCGGAGGCGCTGGTGCTGCCGGACGGCTGCGTCGACCTGATCTGGGAGCAGGGCCGCGGCGCGTTCCTCGCCGGCCCGGACACCGGTCCGATGCCGGCCACCATTCAGGCCGGCAAGACCATTCTGGGGGTACGCCTGAGGCCGGCCGCCGGAGGCCCGCTGCTCGGGATGCCGCTGGACCCGCTGCGGAACCTCCGCGTCGACCTTCGCGATGTGCGACCGGAGGCCGCCCGGCGGCTGCCCTGCGACCTGCCACCGGACGAGGCGATGCGCCGCCTCGTCGCGATCACCGGCGGGTTCACCGAGGACCGGCCACCGGATCCGGCCATGCTGGCGGCCGCGCGGCTGCTCGACGACCCGTACACGCAGGTCCACGAGCTGAGCGCGCGCCTGGAGATGGGTGACCGCCAGTTGCGGCGGCGGTTCACCGCCGCAGTCGGGTACGGCCCCAAGACCCTGCACCGGGTGCTGCGCTTCCGCCGCTTCCTCCGCCTGCTGGACTCGGCCGGTGGCCTCGCCGAGTTCGCCGTCCGGGCCGGTTACGTGGATCAGGCCCACCTCAGCCGGGAGACCGTGGCCCTGGCCGGCCTGCCGCCCGCGGCGCTGGCCCGGACCGTCAGGACGCCGAGCACCCGGTGAGACGGGGGCACGCCCGGCGGTGAGCGTCCCCCCGTACGAGATGGCCCGTGCCGGCGGGAAAGCGGTTGACTCTCCCACGTCGTGCGGCGCCGGCTACACCCCGGCCACGCAGAACTCGTTGCCCGCCGGATCGCGCAGGACCGTCCAGCGGATCCCGTACTCGTGGTGGTCGGCCTCGTGGGTGGCGCCGAGGTCGAGCAGCCGCTTGACCTCGGCCTCCCGGTCGTCGGAGGAGAGGTCGAGGTGGCAGCGGTTCTTCGCCGCCTTCGATTCTCCGACCTGGAGGAACATCAGGGTGGGCCCGGAGTCCGTGGCCTTGATCGTGGCGTGGAAGCCATCGGCGCCGTCGTCGACCGGGCGGTCCAGCGCCCGCGACCAGAAACCGGCCAGCTCCGCGGCGTCGGGGCAGTCGAACGTGATGTTCTCAAGCTTGAGCATCATTCCTCCGTCAGTTGTAGTGGCCAGCAGATCTCGGTGCGGTAGGCGTCCTCGGGCACTCCATCGCCCGGACCCACCAGGTAGGACTCCCGGACCGCCCCGGCGATGGCCATCCCGGTTCCGGCCAGCCAGGCGCCCAGCGACCGGTATCCGGACACCATGTCGGTGTACGGGCCGACGAACTCGGTCACCGCGAACCGTCCGCCCGGCAGCAGCGTGGGGCCGTCGCCGGCGGGCACGTACGCGGTCACCGGCACCGGCTCGTCCCGGTACTCGGCGGGGAACACCGCGCCCGGCGGCCCGTTCGCCGCGACCGTCGCGAGCTGCCGGTACGCCTCCCCGAGGAATCCGGCGAAGTCGTCCTCGGCCACCTCGCGGGTGATGCTGAACGCCCGCACCGGCGGCAGCATCCGCTCGCTGACCGCGGTCGGCGTCACCATCTCCGGAGCGTCCAGCAGTTCCCCGGTGGTGCGCAGCACCCGGTCCACGTACGCGGCCCGTTCCAGCATCCGGTCGCGGTGCTCGGCCAGCAGCCGCCGGGTGACCTCCGGATCCCGGGCGGCCAGGATCTCCCGGATCGCGGCGAGCGGCACGTCCAGTTCCCGCAGGTGCCGGATCACCGCCGCGTCCCCGAACTGGGCGACCCGATAGCCCCGATACCCGGTACGCGGGTCGACGACGGCCGGTTCCAGCAGCCCCGACTCGTGGTACGCCCGCAACGTGTTCGCCGAGATCAGCGTCGCCCGGGAGAACGCACCGATCGGCAGGAGTCCGTCCATGCCGCCAAGTCTCGACCCTCACCCGGGGCGAAGGTCAAACACCGACGCCGATAGTCTGTCCGGCTGCCCGATGGAAGGTGAGAAATGTCGATGAAACGGCCTCTGCTTCCCGAGTTCTGGAGGCTGGCCTGGCGGGACGTCGATCCGGCCGGGCGGGAGTTCGATCCGGCCGCGCTTCCGGCGCTGGTGCGGTCGTTGCCGCCGGTCGCCGGGATGCCGCCTGCGGACGCCGACCCCGGCTGGTGTCGTTCTGGTTCGACCGGATGACCGCCGGCTGCCGATGCCGGCCGGCGACACGGAGCGGTGGGAACGCGCGGTCGCCCACCTGATCACCGCGGTCGGCGACCGCACCGACTACGAGTCCGCCTGGTACGGCTGCTGCATGACCGTCCTGCACTGGTTCCTGGAGGCGGCCGGCGTCGAGGAGGACCGCCGGGGAGAGCTGATCAAACATGCGGTGGGCCCGCCTGGCCGGGATGGTCCTGCACTTCATCCTGCTCAGCGAGGGGATCGAACTCGACGAGGTGGCGCCGATCCTCACCACCGTGCGCCGGGCCGACGACGCGGACGGCGCCGCCGGCCCGGCCCGGATGGTGCACGGCATCGCGGCCGCCACCGGACGACGGTGGCGGCGCGTGCGGGCCGTGGTCAGTGGCGGTGCGCCTCCTCGTGGGCCGCTGCGATCCGGTCCCACGACTTCGGCTCGGACGGGACGCTCAGCGTGCTGATCCCCAGGTCGGGGCGGCCGGGCGTGTAGAGCCACGTCCGCAGGAACGCGTCCAGGTCGACGCCGGAGATCTTCTCGGCGAGGGCCTGGAATTCCGGGGTGGTGCCGTCGCTGTCGCGGTTGGTGCTGGTCCACGCCTGGAGGATGGCGAAGAAGTCCTCGTCGCCGACGAGCCGGCGCAGGTGGTGGACGGTGAGCGCGCCCCGGTCGTAGACGGCCGGGTGGAACAGCCGGGTGGGGCCCGGGTCGCCGGGCAGCACCTGCCAGAACGGGTCGTCGGCCGGGTGGGCCACCGAGTAGACGTAGTCGGCGATCTCGTCGGTGGTGCCCTCGTTCTGGTCCTCGGACCACAGCCATTGGGCGTACGACGCGAAGCCCTCGTTGAGCCAGATGTCCTTCCACTGGCCGAGTGCCACCGAGTCGCCGAACCACTGGTGCGCGAGCTCGTGGACGACCAGCGAGTTGTTGGTGCCGCGGGTGAACGAGGCTCCGTCGTACACCGGACGGGTCTGGGTCTCCAGGGCGAAGCCCTGATCTCCGGCGCCGGTGACCACGCCGCCGCGGGCGGTGAACGGATAGGGACCGAACTTGCCGGCCGCCCAGTCGGTGATCTCGTCGCTGCGTTCCACGCTGGAGCGGGCGGCGGCCGCGGTCGCGTCGTCGAGGCGGGTGTTGTAGGCGGTCACGATCGGGCTGCCGTCCGCCGAGGTGTCCCGGTACGTGTCGAAGTCCCCGATCGCCAGGAACGCCAGATAGGTGGCCTGCGGCCGCTCCTGCCGCCACGACCAGCGGTCCCAGCCGGCGAATGCCTGCTGCGCCCACCGGGTCGGCGTGCCGTTGGAGATCGCCTCGACCCCGTCGGGCACGAGCACCGACACGTCGAAGCTCGCCTTGTCGGTGGGGTGGTCGTTGCTCGGGTACCACCACCAGGCGATCTCCGGCTCGTTGACGGCGAGCGCGCCGTCGTCGGTGCGGTTCCACGAGGTGAACCCGGCGGCCACCACTTGGGACGGGATGTCGTCGTACTGGACGACGACGGTGATCGGCGAGCCCTTGGCGATCGGGCGGGCCGGGGTGACGACGAGTTCGTGGTCGCTCTGCCGGGTGAAGCCGGCCGCCCGGTTGTTGACCCGTACCGACTGGGTGGCCAGGGCGAAGTCCAGGTTGAAGGCGGACAGGTCCTGGGTGGCGGTGGCGAGGATCGTGGTGGTGCCGGTCAGCCGGTCGGTGCCGGGGTGGTAGCGCAGCCGGATGTCGTAGTGCGCGACGTCGTAACCGCCGTTGCCGTACTCCGGGTAGTAGACGTCGCCGATGCCGGGGCTGCCTGGGGTGGGGGCGGCCTGGGCGCCGGCCTGGGCGCCGAGGACGACGGTGAGGACGGCCGCGGTGACGGCGACGGTCCTGCGGAACATGGGTCTCATCCCGGCAACGTACCAATACATCTAAAACAATCGATTAATGGCCTGGTCGGGCCCCGGCGCGGGGTACGGGACCGACCGCTAACCTCGGGGTTATCGAGGACGACCTGCGCCTGCTGCGCGCTTACGAGCCGGTGGCCCGGTTCACCGAAGGGGAGTACTTCTTCCCGGTCTCGGCCGAGCGGTATGTGAGCCGGGCCAGTCTGTGGCGTGCCCGCCCGGGGACCGGACCGGAGCAGGAGACCCCGCCCGGCGGGCTCACCCTGGACACGCTGGCCGGCGTCGGCGGCGCCGAACAGGGCCTGGACTACTCGCTGTCCGGCATCGGCGCCAACGACCGGCACGCGCACATCCCACTGCGGGAGCGGCCACCCCACCTGCGCCGGTCCAGCCGGCTGGCCTCGGTCGGCCCCACCGCCCGCCTGGTCGACGCGATGAACCGGTTCTCCCTGCTGTTCCGGGGCAGCGTGCCGGGTGGCAGCGCGGCCCAGTCGTTCCTGCTGCAACGCGACCACCTGCGGCCCGACCGGCCCACCTACTACGGCCGGGTGCTGCGCGACGACGCGTGGATCGTCTGCCAGTACTGGTACTTCTACAGCTTCAACAACTGGCGGTCGGCGTTCGGCGGCGTCAACGAGCACGAGGCCGACTGGGAGCAGGTCACCGTCTACCTCGACGGCACCGGCACGGCCGGCCCGGACGGGCTGCCCCCACCCCGCTGGGTGGTCTTCTCCGCCCACGAGGAGACCGGCGACGACCTGCGGCGGCGCTGGGACGACCCCGATCTCACCGTGCACGGCGGGCGGCATCCGGTGGTGTTCGTCGGCGCCGGCTCGCACTCCGGCGCCTACCTGCCCGGCGACTACCTGATCACCGTGAAGCCGCCGAAACTGCGCGGCCTGGTCGGGGCGCTGCGCTGGTCGGCCCGCCTGTTCGCCCCCTGGGACGACGGCCAGCCGTCGGTCGGGATCCCGTATGTCGACTACGCCCGCGGGGACGGCCGCGCCGTCGGGCCCGGCCACGACGAACCCTGGCATCCGGTCCTGATCGGCGACGGCACCCCCTGGATCCGGGACTTCCGCGGCCTGTGGGGGCGCGACACCCGCGACCGGCTCGGCGGTGAACGCGGCCCGGCCGGCCCCCGCTACAGCCGCGACGGCACGGTCCGGCACTCGTGGGCCGACCCGGTCGGCTGGGCCGGACTGGCCAAGGTCGCCCCCAACCCGGACGACGAACGCAAACTCGCCGACGTCCGCCGGCAGCGCGACCACGACCGGCTCATCACCCTCGACCAGCAGATCGCCACCCTGCGCCAGGACCTGGCCGTCGCCGCGGCCGGGCTGCCCGCCGCCTCACCGGAGGTCCGCGGCCTGCTCGCCGACGAACGCCGGCTGCACGGCCTGCGCTTGGAACGCACCCGGCTGGCCGACGAACTGGCCCGCGCCGCGAGCGCCTCCCCGCTCACCGACCACCCGCACGCCCACCTGCTGCATCGCCGCGTCCCGCTGGAGCCGGCCACCGGCGTACGCGGCCGGATCATGTCGTGGTGGGCGGTGCTGAGCACCCCGCTGATCCTGTCCGCGCTCGGTGCGGTCGCACTGCCGTTCGGTCCCTGGGGCAACGACATCGCCCTGGCCCTGCTGCTCGGCCTGCTCACCGTGGAAGGCCTGATCCGCGGCAAGTTCCTGGCCGTCCTGCTGCGGCTGCTGCTGGCCGCCGCCGCGATCGGCGCCCTGCTGCTGCTCTGGTTCGACGGCCGGTACGTGATCACCTTCACGTTCTTCGCCGCGGCGATTCTGGTGCTGCTGGTCAACACGCGCGAGGCGATGCGCAGATAGGCTCCCCGTGTGGACCAAGAAGAACGCATCGCCATGTTCCTCGACTACGAGAATCTGGCGATCGGCGCCCGTGACCACCTCGGCGGCATGACCTTCGACCTGCGCCCGGTCACCGACGCGCTGGCCGAGCGCGGCCGGGTGGTGGTGCGCAGGGCGTACGCGGACTGGTCCTTCTTCGACGAGGACCGCCGCATGCTGACCCGCTCGCACGTCGAGCTGATCGAGATCCCGCAGCGGATGGGCGCCTCCCGCAAGAACGCCGCCGACATCAAGATGGTCGTCGACGCCCTGGAGCTGGCGTTCGAGCGTGCCTACATCTCCACGTTCGTGCTCTGCACCGGCGACAGCGACTTCACCCCGCTGGTCCACAAGCTGCGCGAGCTCAACAAACGGGTGATCGGCGTCGGCGTCGAGCGCACCACGTCGGCGATGCTGCCGCCGGCTTGCGACGAGTTCCTCTTCTACGACCGCCTCGAAGGCGTCGAGATCCCGCCGGCCCGCCCGTCGCGCAGCCGCCCGGCCCCCGCCAAGACGGTCGAACGGCCGGAACCCGCGCCGGTCCCGGAAGCGGTCGTCGACACCCCGGCCCGCGACCCCGACTCGCTGGCCACGCTGGTCGCCCAGACCGTCTCCGGCCTCCAGCACAGCGCCAGCGGCACGGTCACCGCCTCCGTCCTGAAACGCACCCTGCTGCGCAAGGACCCCACGTTCAGCGAGGCCGATTACGGTTTCCGCGCCTTCGGCGAACTGCTGCGCCACCTGGCCGGCCGCAACGTCATCGAGCTCAGCGACGGCCAGGCCAAGGGCGACCCGGAGATCACGCTGCCCGAGCACGGCGATCGTGAGGCCGCGTTCGCCCTGCTCCGCACGGTGGTCGCCGAGGCCGGGCCGGTCGCCCTCTCCGGCCTCAAGAACCGGGTCCGCAAGGTCGCCCCCGACTTCAGCGAGAAGAAACTCGGCTACCGCAGCTTCCTGCAGTTCGCCAAGGCCGCCGCCACGGCCGGTGCCATCGACCTCGCCTGGAGCCCCGACACCGACGACTACCTCCTGACAAAACCCCGGTGATCGTACGGGCGAAAAAGCCCCCAACCGCAACAGAACCGCCCCGCCTGCTCCGCGCCGGCTTTCCGCACCCTCGCGGCCGTGCCGCGCCCGCCGGGCGTGAGCGATCCGTCACCCGCGGGCGGACGGTCGCGGGGCACGGCCGCGCCAGGGCGACGCCGATGTGCGCGGCCCGACCCGGCCCGTCCTTGCTTGCACCGGGCCCGCACGAGGCGCTCAACCGATTCGCGCCGATGCCGATGAGGGGTGGGTGAACGTCACCTTCACCGATCCGGCCCGCTCCGACGTCAGCCTTGACGTGCACTGCGTGTATCAGCCGTTCATCGATGTCGACAACGGGTCGGTGCTCGGCTTCGAGGCGCTCCTGCGTGGGCCCGACGGCAGGTCCCCGATGGCGCTGCTCGAAGCGGCCCGGACGGCCGGGAAGCTCGCCGAACTGGAGCGGGCCTCGCTGCTGGCGTCCCTGGGTGACGCCGCGCGGCTGTCCGGTGGGCGGCCGCTGACGCTCTTCGTCAACCTGGAGCCGACCACGCTGACCCGGCGGCTCGACGTCGTCCTCGACGCCCTCGGCTCGCGGGCCGAACACGTGCAGGTGGTCGTCGAGATCACCGAGCGGGCGCTGGCCGAGGATCTCGCCGGGGTGCTCGCCGGGGCGGAACGGCTGCGGGCCGCCGGGTGCGCCATCGCCCTCGACGACGTCGGAGTCCATCCGGAGTCGCTGGCGTTCATTCCGCTGCTGCGGCCGGAGGTGGTCAAACTCGACCTCAAACTGCTGCGTACGGTCAAGGACCCGGCGACCGTCGCCGTCGCCGGGGCGGTGCGGGCCTACGCCGAGCAGGCCGGGGCCGAGGTCGTCGCCGAGGGCATCGAGACGCCGGAGGATCTGACCCGGGCGCTGGTGCTCGGCGCCACGCTCGGGCAGGGCTGGCTGTGGAGCCGGGGAGAACGCCGGTTCCCGCCGTCGACGTTCCGGCCCGAGCGGTTCACGGCCCGGCCGATCGGCGCGGCCCTGCAGAAGACGCCGTACGAGCTGGTCGGCGCCGGCCGCCGGATCCGGCACGCGCCGAAGCATCTGCTCGTGCCACTGTCCAAGACGCTGGAGATGATGGCCGTGCAGGAGACCGTGCCACCGGTGTTGCTCGCCGCCTTCGAGCACGTCCGCTTCTTCCGGCCGACGACGATGCACCGGTTCACCGGCCTGGCGGCCCGGCTGCCGTTCGTCGCGGCGCTCGGCGTCGACATGCCCACCGAACCCGCCCCGGGCGTGCGCGGCGGCAAGCTGTCGGTTCGGGATCCACTCGCCAGCGAGTGGACCGTCGTGGTGCTGGGTGCGCACGTGTCGGCCGCGCTGATGGCCCGCGACCTGGGCGACACCGGGCCGGACCCGGACCGGCAGTTCGAGTTCGCGGTCAGCTACGACCGTACCCTGGTGACCGCTGCGGCCCATTCGTTGGTGGGCCGCCTGGCCTGACGTGTCGAGCGGTCCCGGAGAAATCCCAGCCGGTTGTCAGGGCTGTTCCGGTGCCGTTGAGACAGCGCCGACCCTGCCGGCTTATCAGTGAAGGCTCGCTCTCAGCGCATGTCCGGTCCGGCCCTGCTTTGCCAGGCCTCACGACGTGGGTGCCGGCTAGCGGAAACCGGACGTGGATCAGGGTTCCGGCGACGGCGACGGCGACGGCGACGGCGACGGCGACGGCGACGGCGACGGGCGAAAGGCGGTCGGCGGTCGGCGGTCGGCGGTCCAAGAATGGTGAAGATCGGTCCGTTGCGGTGGTTGCGCATGTGGACGGCATTGTGCTCGTCGCTGGGCAAGACCGGCGAACTGACCCGGCCGGCCGTGATGGCTCCTCGGCGATCGCCGCTGACGTGAACTTCACCGTGCGGCACCGGCCGGCTGTCATACGCAACCACCGCCACGTTCACCGGTTGGCAGCGCGGAACGTGTCCCCGTTCGGGGAGACGGCCACGGATTTCGGCTATCTGTGTTCCGCAGACGTGACACCCACTACGGGTGTCGTCACACCCACTACGGGTGTCGTGTTCTCCGAGGACACATCGCTCCGCACGCCGGCCCTCCGCCCTCCCCCACCGGACGCCAGGACGCCAGGACGCCAGGGTGCCGGGGTGCCGGGGGTGCCGGGTCGGCAGACGGCAGGGCGACAAGGCGGCGGGGTACCGGGGTGCCAGGACGCCAAGGCGCCGGGGGTGCCGGGTCGGCAGGCGGCAGGGCGACAAGGCGGCGGGGTGCCAGGGCGCCGGGACGCCAGGGCGCCGGGGTGCCGGGGTGCCGGGGCGGCGGGGCGGCGGGGTGCCGGGGGTGCCGGGGCGGCAGGGCGCCGGGACGCCGGGGTGCCGGGGTGCCGGGGCGGCGGGGCGGCGGGGTGCCGGGGTGCCGGGGCGGCAGGGCGCCGGGACGCCAGGGCGCCGGGGTGCCAGGACGCCAGGGCGCCGGGGTGCCGGGGCGGCAGGGTGCCGGGGTGCCGGTGCGCCAGGGCGCCGGGACGCCAGGGCGCCGGGGTGCCGGGGCGGCGGGGTGCCGGGGTGCCGGTGCGCCAGGGCGGCGGGGTGCCAGGACGCTGGACGCCGGGGTGCCGGTGCGCCAGGGCGGCGGGGTGCCAGGACGCCAGGGCGCCGGGTGCCGGGGCGGCGGGCAGACGGGGCCGAGCGGTTCGGCACGCATGCAGGGCCCTGCGTGGTCGCTCACGAGTGTCACAGCGGTGCTCGGGGCACACCGCGTCGGTGCGCTGTGCCCGCCCGCCCGGCGGGCGTGCAGGCAGGCGGGCGATTCGGCCAGCAGGGTCAGCACTGATGCTGATGGCCGATTGTTCTCCGTGCCTTCCCGCGGCCGGTAGGTGCCGGCCGCGGGCACATGAGGCTCTGCGTGGTCGTTCACGGGTGTCATCGCGGTGCTCGGGGCACACGATCGGTGCGCTGTGCGCGCCCACCTGGCCGGCGCGGGCGGGGCGGGGGCGAGGGCGGGCGATTGGGCAGCGGGGTCAGCGCCGCTCGGGGCCAGCCGAGCCGGGGAGATCCGTGGGGATGACTGTGACCTGCGGGTTGTCAGCGCACGCGGGCGACGGCCGGGGTGTCGGTCCAGCCGGAGCGCCAGGCCGACCAGGCCGGCGCCAAGGCCGTACCCGGGTGTGGGGTTGATGGGGTCGGGGGTCTTTGAATGTGGTGGCGCCGGGCGCCGGCCCGGGTTGTGGCGGCGGCCGTCTCCCGGCGCAGGCTGTCACGGCTCGCGGCGGCCAACTGGGCGTCGTGCCAGGCCGTCTCCTCGACGGCGGCAGCCCGCTGGTAGAGGTGCCGGCGCACCGCGGCGAACCCGCGGTGCAGCACCAGCTCCTGCTCCACCGGGTGCAGCCGTGGGTTCCAGCCGCCCTCGCCGGCGACCAGGTCGGCCAGCACCGTGGCGGGCAGGTCGCCGCGCTCGACGGCCGCGGCCGCCGCCTGATGCAGGTATTTCTCGCGATCCGCGAACTCAGCGGCGGTGCGCCGGGTGCGCGGCGTGCGGAAGGCCGCGGCGGCCCGGACCCGGTCCAGCCGCTCCTCGGCGTCCTGCCAGGCCTGCCACGCCTCGGCGGCGTCCTGCTCGGTCTGCTGCCAGTGCCGCTGCCAGCGGTCCGCGGCACTGATGGCACGGGCCGTCACGACCAGCAGCACGTCGGCGTAACGCCGCGCCTCGACCGCCTCGGCGTGCAGCCGCGCCCGGTCCTCCCGGCGCCGTCGCACCGCGGGAACCCGGAACGCGAGCAGGTGGAGCCGCCGCGCTGTGCCCGCCGCCAGCGCGGACAGGCGCGGCGGAATCCGGCGGGCCCGCCCCACCGCGACCGCCATGGCCTGCCGGGCCAGTGACGGGACCCGTCGAAGTGGGCGGATGATGCCGGCCCACAGTGTGCGGGTCAGTGGCGGGAGGCGGCGCAGGAGGTGGGCCGCGTCGGTCAGCAGGCCGCGGAGAAAGGGTCTCAGGCGTCGTGCGGTGGGCCGGCCGGCGGTGAGCAGGAGTGTGACCAGGCGCAGCGCCAGCGCCGCGAACCACCGTGCCGCCGGCGTGGGCGGCGTGGCCGGCGTGGCCGGCGTGGTGAGGTGCTGGCGCACGGACCGCCGCGACAAGGTGCGCGGCGGGTCCTTGAGCATGCGTCCGACCGTACCCGCAGGCGACGGCTACCTCATCCGCCGCAAAGGGTGATGTGAAGCATGTTGCTCAGAGCTTGGCGCCGATCGCGGCGCCGTTGGCGGGGACCAGGAAGTTCGACGACGGGATGGCGCCGTCGGCTGCGCGCGGCCCGGTGACGGCCGACTGGTCGGTGCTGAGCAGGGTCCACGTGCCGCCGATGTTCCACGAGTTGCCGGAGGCGGTGGACGAGCCGAGGGCGACCGCCGTGGCGTTGCCGACGGCCAGGTCGGCGGTCAGTCTGGTGGTGGATCCGCCGTCGACGTCGAAGCCGGTCCTCGCGTTCTTCCAGGCGGTGCTGCGGTTGATGGTGATCGCGCCGGTGTTGCCGTTGTCGGTGAAGCCGTGCGCGGCGTTGCTGAACGCGAAGGTGTTGCTGACCGCGTGCGCGGCGGCCGGGCCGGTGCCGCCGCTGCCGCCCAGCTTGAGGCCGTTGCCGTCGCCGGAGAAGCTGGGGATGCTCCACCGGTTGTAGCCGTTGCCGTACGCGACCGTGTTCTGGATCGTGATCGGCGAGGTGAACGCCCAGGCGTCGAAGCCGTCGTCGACGTTGTTCCACAGCCGGGCGCCGCGGACCACGTTGCCGGCGCCGCTGCCCTCCTTGATGCCGAGGCCGTCGGCGCTCTCGCCGTTCTTGCGCGGGTCCCGGTTGCCGTAGCTGTCCAGATTGAGGATCTGGTTGTTCGCGGACGCCCCCTGGAGCTGGAAGCCGGTCTCGTAGTTGTCGCGGGTGACGAGGCGGTCGAACGTGTTGTTGTTGCAGCCCGCGCAGTAGATCCCGTACGGGCCGTTGATGATCTCCAGGCGGACGAGCCTCCAGTGGGAGGCCTCCATGTGGACGGCGCCGCGCTGTGCGCCGGGGATCGTGGAGCCGACCGCTCCGGGCGTGTAGCCGAGAGCCTCGCCGTCGATGATCACCCGTTCACTGCCGTACGCGGTCAGCGTGTAGGGCGCGGTCGCCGTGCCGCTCTTGGTGATCTGGATGTTGGTGGTCAGCGGGTAGGTGCCGCCGCGAACCGCCACGGTGCCGCCGGCCGGGACCAGACCGATCGCCTTCTGAATTGTGGCGAGTGGCGCGGACAGCGTGCCGGCGTTGCTGTCACTGCCGTTCACTGCCACGTAGAGCGTAGTGGTGGCAGCCGATGCGGACGGAATTCCGGTGATGATTCCGGCGGCTGCGGCGAGGCCCGCGACTGCTGTGGCCAGCACATTCCGGGATTTCAAGACGATCTCCTTTCGCGGAAAAGCTGGGGATGCGGCGACGTGGGGGAATGCGCTTTCCCGCGCGGCGCAACCTACCGCAGTGTTCGAAGCGGGTCAATCCGTCATGCTTCGCGGTGGGTGCGACTGCAACATTTCTGCAAACAGAAGACATTGACTCTCCCGGAGGCGCGATTTTAGGGTCGGCGCAAGGTTTCGCGGAGGTTACGCAGCTCCGGGCGGTGCATTCCCCGATGTTTCCGCCTACATCCTCGCAACGCTGTTTCCGCACCCGTCCCCGTTCCCCCGGGAGAGTCGCCATGCACAAAGTGGGATGGCTCATGGGCGGCGCCGCGATCACCGTGCTCCTCGGCACGGTGATCGGCGGCCCCGCCCGCGCCGACGCCCTGTTCAGCGACAACTTCGACGACGGCAACGCCGACGGCTGGAGCCGCAACGGCGGCGCCTGGACGATCGTCACCGACGGCACACCCGCCTACCAGCAGACCAGCACCGGCATCAGCGCACGCGCGCTGGCCGGGGCCACCACCTGGACCGACTACGCCGTACAGGCGCGCGTGAAGATCGGCAGCGGCACGTCCGCCGGGGTGGCCGCCCGCGCCCAATCCACCAGCCAGTACTACACGCTCGTGCTCACCGGCGGCGGCGCGGCCCAGCTGCAGCGCGTCTCCGGCGGCACGGCCACCGTCCTCGCCACCACGGTCGTCGGCGGCGCCGCCGGAGCGTGGCGCACCCTCGCCCTCGACGTGCGGGGCACCACGCTCACCGGGTACGTCGACGGCGCGGCCGTCGTCCGGGCCGGCGACACCGCGTTCGCGCGGGGCAGGATCGGGCTCGTCACCTCGTACGCATCAGCGGTTTTCGACGATGTCGCGGTCGGCACGGCCGCACCGGGGCCGGGCCCGTCACCGACCTCGCCGTCACCCACCACCCCGCCGCCGCCCGGCGGCTGCGCCGTCACCGGCACCGCCACCGGCTTCGCGGCCGGAACCACCGGCGGCGCGGGCGGGCCGACCGTCCAGGTCGACACCGCCGCCGAACTGCTCGCCTCGATCGCCACGCCCGGCCCGCTCACCGTCTGCGTCGTCGGCACGATCACCCTGCCCGCCGGCATGTACGACGTCACCAGCGACAAGTCGATCGTCGGCGTCGGCTCGACCGCGGGCATCACCGGCGGCGGATTCAACATCGGTCTCCCGGTCTCGAACGTCACCACGCCGCCGGCCGGCGCGGTGCACAACGTGATCATTCAGAACCTGTCGTTCCGCAACGCCGGCGACGACTCGATCAACGTGCAGATGTTCTCCCACCACATCTGGATCGACCACAACGACCTGGCCCAGGGCTACGACGGGCTGATCGACATCAAACGCGGCTCGTCGCTGGTGACCGTGTCGTGGAACCACACCCACCACCACACCAAGAACATGCTGCTCGGCCACGACGACTCCAACGGCGCCCAGGACACCGGGCGGCTCAAGGTCACCTACCACCACAACTGGTTCGACGCGACGCCGCAGCGCAACCCGCGGGTCCGTTTCGGCGAGCCGGTGCACGTCTACAACAACTACTACTTCTACAACACCGACACCGGTGTGGCCTGCCAGAACACCGCCGGCTGCATGGTCGAGGGCAACTACTTCGAGGACGTCGAGGAGCCGGTCACCAACACCTACGCCGGACCGGCCGGCCGATGCGTCGCCCGCAACAACGTCTTCGCCGGCGAGTCCGGCGCACCCGACTGCTCCGGCGCCGTGCAGGAGCCGTCGTCCTACTACAGCTACACCCTGGACGACCCCGCCCAGGTCAAGTCGATCGTCACCGCCGGCGCCGGCGTGGGGAGGCTTTGACATGAAGGCACGAAAGGGACTCCTCGCGGCCCTCGGGGCCGGGACGGCCACCGCCGCACTGGTGCTCGGCATGATGACCGGCGCCCACGCGGCCACGCTGCTCAGCGACGACTTCGAAGACGGCGACGCGGCCGGCTGGAGCACCAACGGCGGCAGTTGGTCGGTGGCCGCCGACGGCTCCCGGGTCTACCGGCAGGGCGGCACCAGCAGCGACGCCCGGGCACTGACCGGCACCGCGACCTGGACCGACTACGCCGTCCAGGCCCGGGTCAAGCCGACCGCGTTCAACGGGAGCAACCGCTTCGCCGCGGTCCTGGCCCGGGTGCAGAGCAGCACCAGCTACTACTACCTGGCGCTGCGGTCCAACAACACCGTCGAGCTCAAGCGCCTCGACGGCGGATCGTCGACCACGCTGGACACCGCGCCGGTGGCGGTGGCGACCGGCTCCTGGTACACCCTCAAGCTGGAGGTCACCGGGTCGGCGCTGCGCGGTCACGTCAACGGCGCCCTGCTCACCGAGGCGGCCGACACCCGCTGGAGCAGCGGCCGGGCCGGTGTCGCCACCTTCTACACCAGCGCGAACTTCGACGACGTGCAGGTGAGCACCGGTGGTGCCCCGGACCCGTCCGGCTCGGTCAGCACCAGCCCGACCACCGACCCCACCGAGGAGCCGCCGCCCCCGCCGAACGTCGCCGACGGCTGGGCGTCGGTGAACGCGTGGGGCCAGAACGGCACCTCGGGCGGCACCGGCGGTCCGACCGTCACGGTCGGCACCGCGGCCGCGTTCACCGAGGCGATCGCCCGCCCCGGCCCGCTGACCGTGCGGGTGCAGGGCACCATCTCCCTGCCCGGCCCGATGCACGACGTCAGCTCCGACAAGACGATCGTCGGGGCGTCCTCCGGCGCCACCATCACCGGCGGCGGCCTGAACATCGGCCTGCCGATCGACAACGCGATCACCACGCCGCCCCCGAACGCCGTGCACAACGTGATCATCCGCAACCTGCGGTTCAGCGGCTGGCCGGACGACGCCATCAACGTGCAGATGTTCAGCCACCACATCTGGATCGACCACAACACCTGGACCACCGGGTCGGACGGCGGCGTGGACATCAAGCGCGGCTCGTCGTACGTCACCGTCTCCTACAACCACGCCGACGGCACCGACAAGAACATGCTGCTCGGCCACGACGACGGCAACGCCGCACAGGACGTCGGCCGGCTCAAGGTGACCTATCACCACAACTGGTTCGACGACACCAACCAGCGCAACCCGCGGGTCCGCTTCGGCGACCAGGTGCACGTCTACAACAACCACTACAACGACACCGGCAACTACGGCGTCGCCTCCACCGAGAACGCCGGCGTGATCGTCGAGGGCAACTCGTTCGAGAACGTCGACGACCCGTACCACCTGGGGGAGGCCTCCTCCGGCCCGGGCCGGATCGTGGCCCGCGACAACTGCCTGATCAACTCCGGAGCCGGTGAGGCCGGTGGCAGTGTCTCCCCGGTGGCGTACGCGTACACCGCCCAGCCCTGCGCCCAGGTGAAGGCGACGGTGACCGCGAGCGCGGGCGCCGGGCGCATCACGGTCCCGTAAGGAGTTCGGTATGCGCCGCAGAACACTGCTCGCCGCTGCTGCCGGAGCCGTCGCCGCACCCGCCCTCGCGGGCCGGGCGGCGGCGGCCCCGGCCGGGCCGGACGGCTTCGCCACCGTCGCCGGTCACGGCCGCGCCACCACCACCGGCGGGGCCGGCGGGCCGGTGGTCACGGTCTCCACCGCCACCGCGTTCCTCGACCACATCTCCCGGCCGGGCCCGTACGTCGTGCAGGTCTCCGGCACCATCACCCTGCCCCGCGGCACGACCGACGGCATGCACCCGGTCTCCTCCGACAAGACGATCATCGGGCTCGGCTCGACCGCCGCCCTGGTCGGCGGTGGCCTGACCATCGGACTGCCGGTCTCGTCGGCCACCACACCGCCGGCGAACGCCGTCAACAACGTGATCATCCGGAACCTCCGGTTCTCCGGCGCCTCGGACGATCTGATCAACGTGCAGATGTTCAGCCACCACATCTGGATCGACCACAACGACTTCTCCGACGGCGACGACGGGGCGGTCGACATCAAACGTGGCTCCGACCTGGTCACCGTCTCCTGGAACAGGTTCCACGACCACGACAAGACGCTGCTGCTCGGCCACGACGACGACAACGGCGCCCAGGACGCCGGCCGGCTGCGCGTCACCTACCACCACAACTATTTCGACGGCTCCGACCAGCGGCACCCGCGCGTACGGTTCGCCCCAGTGGTGCACGTCTACAACAACTACTTCCGGGACAACAGCTACGGCATCGCGTCCACCAACGACGCCAGCCTGTTCGTGGAGGGCAACTACTTCCACAGCGTCAACAACCCGGGCCGCGTCGACTTCAGCGGCCCGCTCGGGCGCATGGTGCAGCGCGACAACATCCTCGTCGACTGCAACCACGCCATCGAGGTACGCGGCACCGTGACCGACCCGCGGACCTTCTACCCGTACACGGCGGACAGTGCCGCGTCCGTGCCGACGATCGTGCCGGCCGGCGCCGGTGTGGGAAAGGTGTGATGACCATGCGCAAGCTCCTGGCCACGACCGTCGCCGCGGTCACCGCCGTGACGCTGGCCGGTGTGCCGTCCCCCGCGACGGCCGCGGCCGCCACCGCCGACGGTTTCGCCACCGGCACCACCGGAGGCGCGGCCGGCCCGACGGTCACCGTCACCACCTCCGCCCAGCTGGCCCAGTACGCGGGAGCGAACACCCCGTACACGATCCTGGTCAGCGGCCGGATCTCGGCCGGCGGCATGATCACCGTGGTCGCGAACAAGACCATCCTCGGGGTCGGGTCCACCGCCGAGATCACCGGCGGCGGCCTGCAACTCGGCACCACCACCCGGCCCGGCAACAACGTGATCATCCGCAACATCCGGTTCAGCAACGCCTCCGACGACTCGATCAGCGTCACCAACAAGGCACACCACGTGTGGATCGACCACAACGAGTTCCGTCCCGGCTACGACGGATCACTCGACATCAAACGGCAGTCCACCAACGTGACCGTCTCCTGGAACCGGTTCCTCGGCACCGACAAGACGATGCTGCTCGGGCACTCCGACAACTACACCGCCGACGTCGGCTACCTGCGGGTCACCTACCACCACAACTGGTTCGAGGGCTCCAACCAGCGGCATCCGCGGGTGCGCTTCGGTGAGCCGGTGCACGTCTACAACAACTACTACAAGAACATCGGGCTGTACGGCATCGCCTCCACCGAGAACGCCGGAGTCGTGGCCGAGGGCAACCACTTCGAGAACGTGCCCTACCCCTGTCACTCCACCGGCGGCTACGCCGAGAGCAACCCGGGCCGGCTGGTGCAGCGCGCCAACGCGTTCGTGAACTCCGGCGTCTGCGAGGCGGGCGGCGCCGTCACCGAGCCGTCCACCTTCTACCCCTACACGCTCGACCCGGCCGTCTCGGTCCCGTCGCTGGTCACCGCCGGCGCCGGAGTGGGGAGGATCTGATGCACGGCATCCTGTCCGCGTTGCTGCTGTCGTCCAGCCTCTTCGCGGCCGCGCCCGCGCCGGCCGCCGACGGCTTCGCCACCGGGACCACCGGCGGCGTGGGCGGCGCCACGGTCACCGTCGACACCACCGGCGAACTGCTCGACGCCATCGACACGGTGGGCCCACTGATCATCCAGGTGTCCGGCACCATCGCCATCACCTCCAAACAGGGGGTACGCCCGAACAAGACGATCGTCGGGCTCGGCACCAACGCCACGATCACCGGGGGCGGCTTCGACTTCTACCGCTCGTACAACGTGATCGTCCGCAACCTGACCTTCGTCGACGCCGAGGACGATGCGATAAACGTCGGCCAGCAGTCGCACCACATCTGGATCGACCACAACACGTTCGTCCGCCCGGTCGACGGGTCGATCGACATCGTGCGTGGCGCCGACCACGTCACCGTCTCGTGGAACCACTTCGCCGGCACCGACAAGAGCATGCTCATCGGCCACTCCGACGGGGCGTCCGGCACCGACGTCGGGCATCTGAAGGTCACCGTCCACCACAACTGGTTCGACGGCTCCCGGCAGCGGCATCCACGGGTCCGCTTCGGTGAACCGGTGCACGTCTACAACAACTACTTCGACGGCAACGAGCTGTACGGCGTCGCGTCCACCATGAACGCCGGCGTGGTCGTGGAAGCCAACTACTTCGCCGCGGTGCCGTACCCCTGCTACTCCACCGGCGGTTACGCCGACAGCGGGCCGGGCCGGCTGGTGCAGCGGTCCAACGTGTTCACCGCCTCCGGCACCTGCCAGGCCGGTGGGACCGTGGCGGAGCCGGGCAGCTACTACTCGTACACCCTGGATCCGGCCTCGTCGGTGCCGTCGCTGGTCCAGGCGGGAGCGGGAGCCGGCAGGATCGTTCCCTAGAATCGGGGCCGTGTCGCTGTACTGGGATCCGGCCACCGTCCTGACGCCGGCCGACAGGACCGGCTGGTACGGGCGGTGGCCGGATCTGCACTGGGCGAACGTCCCCGGGCCGGTCTGGACGGGCGAGACCGACAACTGCTGGACCGGGCGGCTGCACGCCCCCGCCAACATCCTCTACGGCGGCGAGTACCTCACCGAGTTCGTCTACCGGCAACCGCGGACGCCCGCCGAGGTGAGGGCGGTCGTCACGGCCGCGGGCGAGGACCCGTTCGGCGGGTACGGGTTCGACGGCGACGAGCGTTGGACCCCCGAGACCGTACGGGGATGGTGGCGCGACCGTGGCCGCGTCACCACCCACGTGGCGGAGCTGATCCGGCTCTGGGAGGCGAGCGAGTGCCCGTACGATCGCGAGGCGGCCGGCGGAGCGCGGGAGTTCCGTGCCTATCTCGCCGGGCCGCTCGCCCAGGATCTGCGGATCTACCTGTTCTGGCTGCTGGAGCGCCGGTCACCGCTTCCCGGGGAGCCTCTGCCCGGCCTGTGAGCGCCGTTTCAGGCGGGCGCCCGGAACAGCATCGAGGACTGGCCGTCGCGCTCCTCGGGACGTGCCTGGCGGACCATGCGGGCCACCTCCCGCAGGCCGGCCGTCCCGGCCCGGCCGGCGACCTCGTCGGCCGTGTAGTTGTAGCGCCGCAGGTCGACGTCGTAGCCCATGCCGCGGTAGATCTCCCCGACGTCGCGGCTGCCCCGGCCGTGCTGGAAGCCGACCAGCAGGTGCCCGCCGGGCCGCAGCACCCGGGCCGCCTCGGCGAAGATCCGGTCCTGGCCGGCCGGCGGCGTGTGGATGATCGAATACCACAGCATGACGCCGGGAAAGGTGCCGCCGGGGAACGGCAGATCGGTCAGCGACGCCACCGAGAAGGCCAGTTCGGGGCTCTCCCGGCGGGCCCGGGCGATCATGCCGGGGGAGAGGTCGACGCCCTCGACCAGGCAGCCGCGGCCGGTCAGGTAGCGGCTCAGCCGGCCCGCGCCGCAGCCGGCGTCCAGGATCCGCGGATCACCGGCGGCGATCACCGCGGCGGCGAAGGCGTCCACCATCGCCAGGTCCAGCGAGTGTTCGGCGCTCGTGTCGGGGAAATGGTCGGCGTACGCCTCCGCGACCGTGTCGTAGGCCTGTTCCACACCGCGGAAGTCCACTGAGCCCGTCACGCCCGGCATCATCGCACCGGGCCGGTCGCCGGTCGTCACTCCCGCCAGTCCTCGGACGGGCTGACCGGCTCCAGCGAGCCGTCGCGGACGATCGTGCTGCCGTCCGAGCGTGTCGTGCCGTCCTCGGCGACCTCGGGATGTTCGGTCCGCAGATGGCCGGCCATCTCGTCGTCCGGGACGTCGCGACGGCCGGGCGGGCACAGGTTGCAGGTCGCCATGGGTGGCGCTCCGATCGGTGGGGAAACGTACGGGTACGGCATACCACGCCTCAGCCGCGCAGGGCGTACAACTCCACCAGCGCCTCGGAGAGACCGATCGGGTCGCAGGCGCCCAACGGGATCCGCCGGTCGGCCGAGAAGTGGTCGGCGAGCGTGTCGTCGGCCCAGACCTCGGTGATCCGGTGCTCGGCGACCGGCTCGTACGAGGACGTCGTCACCGGCTTGTCCAGCTCGGCCAGCAGGGTCAGACCACCGGGCAGGTCGCTCCACAGCCGGGTGTACGGCGACGAGGAGTGGCCGTGCCCGTCGCCGCGCCAGCGGCCGTTGACCGCCGCCTCGACCCGGTGGTTCACCACCGGCCCGAACCCGGGCAGGCCGGTCGCCGCCCGCTCCACCTCGGTGAGCACCACCGCGGGCCGGTTCACCTGCGGGAACGGCTGCATGATCTCGTAGTCGGCGAAGACCCGTGCCCACCGCGGCAGATCGTCGCCGAGTTCCGCCGGGTGCACGATCCGCAGCCGGGCGCCGTCGTCGACGGTCACCGTGTCGTCGTCGACGTCGGCGAGACTGCCGTCCTCCGCCACCCGTACCGCGCGGATCAGGCGGCCGCCGGTGTCGTACTCACCCCACAGCAGCCGGCGCGTGATCGGCCCGAGGACCGGGTGCGGCAGCAGGAACCCGGGCAGGTCACGGCCGGGCCGCTCGAACCGGGCGAACATGTCGCGTTCCAGGCGGGCCACCTGCGCCGCCGCGACCGCCCGCAGGTCCTTCTTGAACTGCAGAAACCACGGGTACGCCTCGGGCCTGGTGTCCTTGACGCCGGGTTTGGGCGGCCGGGCCAGCAGCCTCCCGGTGGGCCCCTGCGCGAACGCGGTCAGGTGCTCGTCGGTGACGACGGGGAACGAGCGCGGCCCGTAGTCCAGCGTGATCCCGGTGTCCAGCCCCAGCGTCGGCGTCAGCCGGTCGGCGAGCTGCGCCACGGTCATGCCACGGCTCGCCGCGACCTGGGCGAGGTAGACGCGCAGCCGGTCGTTGCGGGAGCCGGGCGTCATGCGCTGCTCGATCGCCAGCAGGTGCCGCAGCGCCGCATCGGAGCCGAAGGCGCACATCACCGCGTATCCCTCGATGGCCGCTGGTGGCGGCTGTCCTGTGGCCAGGCGCGCACCTTCGGCGCCAGGTGGTCCATCGTGGCGTCGTCGCCGAGGTGTGCCTGCGCCACCACCACCCACGCCTCGGACGGCGGAAGCCCACCGGCGATCCACGCCTCCATCAGGGCGCGCCCGAATTCCGCCAGGCTCGCCCGGTCACACCCGGCGATCAGCGTCTTCACCTCAGGCCCGGGCGGCGCCACCGTCGGCTGCGCGGCCGCCGACGACTCGACCACCACGGGCCGGCCGTCAGGCCCCGACGGATCGCCGGGCGCCGGCTCCGGCGGATCCGCCAGCCGCGACGAGGTCAGTGCGAGGATCAGCCGGCCGACCTCGTCGGCGGGCAGGGTCCCGCCCTCGGTGAGCAGGATCTTCGGCAGTTCGTCGAGATTCAGCCAGGACGGAACCTTCACCCTGCGAGGGGCTCGGCCAGGCGTCGAGAACAACGACGGTACGGGTGTGAGCGCCGCTTCGTCGCCCGGTGCCACCAGGGCGACGACCGCGGCGTGCGCGCCCGTCCCGTACGCCTCGGCGGTGGTGATCAGCATCGGACCGTGACCGATCGACGCGAGATAGCGCACCGCGTCCTCGGCGTTGCGCCGGGCGGCGCCGGCCCGCCCGGCCGTGGCCGGCACCAGCGCCCGCGCCGCGCTCTCGGCGTGCCGCCGCAGCCACAGCCGCGCCCACAACCGGGCCGATCCGAGATGGCGCAGCCAGCCCGCCACGAGACGGGCCGGTTCGGGACCGCGGAACGGCAGCAGCAGCACGCCCATCAGGTCGGCCGAGCCGGCGGCGCCCGCGACGGCCAGGGGCAGCGCGTCCACCCCGAGCCTGGCCACCGTGACCTGGCTCAGGTCGATCCGGTGCGGGGCCCGGTACCGCAGATCGTCGGTCTGGGCGAGCAGCTTGCGCGCGGTCGCCTCCGGACCGTCGGCGAACAGCCACGACACCTGCCGGGGCGTCAGTCCGGTGAGGTCGAGGGCGGCGGCCGCGGCGTCGGCCCATCCGGGCTGTTCGGGTCCGTGGCCGAGCGCCGTGGACCGTGACAGCCAGCGTTCCCGCTCGCCGTCCTCCCACGCCATCACGGTCGCCTCGTCCGTCACCGGCTCACCCCCGTGCTCGTACGCATGTCCGTAGGCGCAGAACCGTATCGGAACGCCGCTCAGGCCGCGCCGGCGGAGGAGCGGACGTGATGCCGGCCGATCGGCAGCATCAGCGGCTTGCCGGAGACCGGGTCGGTGATCACCTGACTGTCCAGGCCGAACACGGTGCGCACGCACTCCTCGGTGAGCACCTCGGCGGGTTCCCCGGCGGCGTGCAGGTTCCCGCCGGCCAGTGCGATCAGGTGGTCGGCGTAGCGGGCCGCCATGTTCAGGTCGTGCAGGACCATCACGATCGTCGTGCCGCGGTCCGCGTTCAGGTCGGTGAGCAGGTCGAGGACCTCCACCTGGTGGCTGACGTCGAGGAACGTGGTCGGTTCGTCGAGCAGCAGCAACTCGGTCCGCTGGGCCAGCGCCATGGCGATCCACACCCGCTGTCGCTGCCCGCCGGACAACTCGTCGACGGACCGGTCGGCCAGATCGGCGGTCCGGGTGGCGTCCAGGGCGGCGGCCACCGCCCGGTCGTCGTCGGCGGTCCACCGCGACAGCAGCCGCTGGTGCGGGTTGCGGCCCCGCCCGACCAGGTCGGCGACGGTGATGCCCTCCGGCGCGATCGGCGACTGGGGGAGCAGGCCCAGTGTGCGGGCCAGTTCCTTGGCCGGCATCCGGTGCACCTGGCGGCCGTCCAGCAGCACCTGCCCGGCTTTCGGGGCCAGCAGCCGGGACATCGACCGCAGCAGCGTCGACTTGCCGCAGGCGTTCGCGCCGACGATCGCCGTGATCCGGCCCGGCGGCACGAGCAGGTCGAGCGAGTCGATGACCACCCGGTCGGCGTAACCGACGGTCAGCTTCTCGACCGTCAGCGAATGGTCGGTGGTCACAGTGAGCCTCCGGCGCGGTTGGTGCGGACGAGCAGATAGATCAGGTACGGGGCGCCGAGCACGCCGGTGATCACCCCGACCGGGAAGCGGGTGTCGAACGCGAACTGGCCGATGAGGTCCGCCACCAGCACCAGCAGCGAGCCGACGAGCGCGGCCGGCAGCAGCAGCGACCCGCCGGGCCCGACCAGGCGGGCGGCGATCGGGCCGGCCAGGAACGCCACGAACGCGATCGGGCCGGTGGCCGAGGTGGCGAACGCGATCAGGCCGACCGCGGCCACGATCGACACCAGACGGGTACGTTCGAGCCGGGTGCCCAGCGCCGCGGCCGTGTCGTCGCCGAGTCCCAGCATCGTCAGGTTGCGGGCCTGCCCGAGCAGCAGCGGGCCGAAGACCAGCAGCGCCCCCAGCACCGGGATCGTCTCGTCCCAGGTGGAGCCGTTGAGGCTGCCGTTGAGCCAGCGGGTCGCGGCCTGCAGATCCCACTGCCCGGCCTGACTGAGGATGTAGGAGGTGGCGCTGTTGAGCATCGCGGCGATGCCGATGCCGATCAGCACGAGCCGGGTGCCGGCCACCCCGTCCTTGAACGACAGCAGGTAGATGACCAGCGCCACCCCGAGCGCCGCGACGATCGCGAACACCGAGACGCCGGTCTCGTCCAGGTTCAGCACGATGATGGCGAACGCGGCCGCCGCGCTCGCCGCCGAGCTGATGCCGATGATGTCCGGGCTGGCCAGCGGGTTGCGCAGCATGGTCTGGAAGGTGACGCCGCCCATCCCGAAGCACAGGCCGGTGACCGTGGCGAGAACCGCGCGGGGCAGGCGCAGTTCGCCGACGGTGAACGAGGCGCCCGGCACCGTCTCGCCCAGGATCACCCGGAGGACGTCCTCCGGCGGGTAGAAGGTCTGCCCCACCATCAGCGACACGGCGAACACGGCGACGGCGGCCACGGTGAATCCGGACAGCATCGCGTGGCGGCGGCGGCTCCGGCGTACCCGGCCGTGGATGACCGCTTCGAGGGTCGTGGTGCTCACAGCTCGCGTACCTTCTGCCGGCGGACGATGTAGATGAAGAAGGGTGCGCCGATCAGGGCGGTGATGATGCCGGCCTCGATCTCGTCCGGCCGGTTCACCACCCGGCCGACCACGTCGGCGGCGGTCAGCAGCGCGGCGCCGGCCAGCGTCACGAACGGCAGCAGCCAGCGGTGATCCAGCCCGACGAGCAGGCGGCACATGTGCGGCACGATTAGGCCGACGAACGCGATCGGGCCGGCCACCGCCGTCGCCGCGCCGCACAGCACCACCGCGCCGAGAGCGGCCGTCCCGCGGGCCAGGGCGACGCGTTCGCCGAGACCGGCGGCCAACTCGTCGCCGAGGGCCAATGAGTTGAGCGGGCGGGCGCAGAGCAGGCAGATCACCAGGCCGGCGGTGAGGAACGGCAGGACGTGGCCGATGCTCTCCCAGCCGGCGCCGCCGACCCCGCCGACCTGCCAGGACTGGAAGTTCTCGGCGACGTCGCCGCGCGGCAGCACGACCGCCACCACCAGCGACGCCAGCGCGGCCGAGGTGGCCGCACCGGCGAGGGCGATCTTCAACGGGGTGGCGCCGCCACGGCCGAGCGAGCCGACCGCGTAGACGAAGAGGGCGGAGACCGCGGCGCCGAGGATCGCGACCCAGATGTACTGGGTGGCGGTGGACAGGCCGATCGTCGTCATGGCGACCGCGATGGCGAGCATGGCGCCCATGTTCACGCCGAGGATGCCCGGGTCGGCGAGCGGATTGCGGGTGACGCCCTGCATGACCGCGCCGGACAGGGCCAGGGCCGCGCCGACGATCACCGCGAGGACCGTACGCGGAATGCGTTTGACCACCGCGGCCTGGTTGAGCGTCTCGTCGGTCCCGCCGAAGGCGGCGATGATGTCGGACCAGCCGACGATCCGGGAGCCGAAGGCGACCGAGGCCAGCATCACGGCGACGAGCACCGCGACGACGGCCAGCAGCCAGCCCAGGCGCACCCGGGCCGGGCGCCGCAGTGTGGCGACGTCCGGCCCGGACGGGGTTTCCAGTAGCGTCATCAGAGCTTGTCGGCGGCCTTGCCGAGCAGGTCGACGTAGTCCTTGAGCACGAACGAGACGGCCAGCGGCGTCGGGTTGGCGGCGGTCGCCACCGGGGTGCTGCCGGGCAGCGACACGAACGAGCCACGGGCGATCGCCGGGATCTTCGACAGCAGCGGGTCCTTCTGCAGCGTCGCGAGGGTGGTGCCCTCGGCGTCACCGTAGGTCACGATGATGTCCACGTCGCTGAGGTTCTGCACCTGCTCGGCGCTCTGGGTGAGGCTGAACTCGGTGGTCGCGGCGGAAGCCTTCTCGATGCTGGCCGGGTGCTTCATGCCGAGGTCGGTGAAGAACTGGGCCCGGGTGTCGTGCGTGGTGTAGAAGCTGACCTTGCTGAGGTCGGTGGGGTCGATGTGGGTCAGGAACATCACCGACTTGCCGGCCAGCTTCGGGTAGCGGGCGGCCTCGTCCTTCATCTGCTTCTCGATGGTGGCGATCAGCTTGTCACCCTCGGCGGCCAGGCCCAGCGCCTTGCTCTCCAGTTTGATGCTGTCGCGCCACGACGTGGACCAGGCCGACTTCGGGTACGCGACGACCGGCGCGATCTTGCTGAGGGTGTCGTAGTCCTGCTGGGTCAGACCGGAGTAGGCGGCCAGGATGACGTCCGGCTTGGTGTTCGCGACGCCCTCGAAGTCGATGCCGTCGGTCTCGTCGAACAGCACCGGGGTCTGCGCGCCCAGTTCCTTGAGCTTCGCGGCGTCCCAGGGCAGCAGGCCGTCGCCGTCCTCGTCGCCGAAGTTGGCCTTCGCGTAGCCGACCGGGACGATGCCGAGGGCCAGCGGCACCTCGTGGTTCGCCCAGTTCACGGTGGCGACCCGCTCGGGCTTCTTCTCGATCGTCGTGGTGCCGAAGGCGTGGGTGACGGAGACCGGGAACGCCGCGGCGGCGTCGCCCGACGTCGAGGGGGCATTGTCGTCGGAGGACTCACCGCAGGCGGTCAGCGCCAGGGCGGTGGTGAGGGCGACGATTCCCGCGAGGAATCGAGATGCGCGCATGGCGGGGGAACTCCACTTCTTCTGCGATAAGGCTTGCCTAACCTAACAGGGTTGTTGACGGAGTTCATGATCACCTCCCTGGTCGGGGGACCGATGCGGTCCTGGTATGAAGCGACGGCTCACCCGCGTGCCGCGAACCTCTCCCGGTAGGCGCTCGGGCTGAGGCCGGTGTGCCGGCGCATCAAGGCTCGCAGGTTGGCGGCGGTGCCCAGCCCCGACGCCTGCGCCACGACGCCGAGACGGCGTTCGCCGCGCTCGATGAGCCGGCAGGCCAGCGCCACCCGTTCCGCGGTGAGCCAGGCCAGCGGGGTGGTCCCGAGTTCGGCCCGGAACCGCCGGTGCAACGTCGCCGGGCTCACCGCGGCCCGGTCGGCCAGTGTGGTCACCGTCAGCGGCTCGCCGAGACGCTCCTGAGCCCAGGCCAGCAGCGGTGCGAGGGAGGCGTCCGGCACGTCCGGGACCGGCCGCTCGATGAACTGACGCTGGCCGCCGTCCCGGTGCGCCGCGAAGACCAGCCGGCGGCTGACCGAGGCGGCCGCCTCGGCGCCCAGGTCGCGGCGGATCAGATGCAGACCCAGATCCAGGGCGGCGGCGCTGCCCGCCGACGTGAGCACGTCGCCGTCGTCGACGAACAGGACGTCCGGTTCGAGACGTACGGCCGGGTAGCGGGCGGTGAACAGATCCGCCCAGCGCCAGTGCGTGGTGGCCCGTCGGCCGTCCAGGACGCCGGCCGCGGCCAGGACGAAGGCGCCGGTGCAGAAACTCGCCAACCGCGCGCCACGCTGAGCGGCCCGGCGTACCGCCGCCACGATCGCCTCGTCCGGAGGCGTCTGCGGGTCGGGACGGTTCGGCACGATGATCGTGTCCGCCTCGTCGAGAGCGGGGAGGCCGCGTACCCCGGTCAGGGTGAACAGGCCGGCGTGCATGCGAACCGAGGGCGTGCCGGTGCAGAGGAACATCTCGTACCAGGGATGGTCGCGGCGCAGTCCGAACAGTTCGGTGGCGATGCCCAGCTCGAACGGGTTGGATCCGTCGTCCACGATCATCGCGACACGATGAGAGAATCCTTGCTGCATCTGCCATTCCTAGCACTTCCGGCAGCCGGCGCCGCTCGCGAGGATCGATGCGTGACCGAGAAACCGATCAACCTGGCCGACGCGTTCGCCACCTTCGACAAGCTGTGGAGCCCGCGGATCGTGGCGCGTGTCAACGACTACGACGTCCGCATCGCCAAGGTGGCCGGCGACCACATCTGGCACGCGCACACCCACACCGACGAGTTCTTCCTGGTCCTCGACGGCGTCCTGCGCCTGGCTCTGCGCGACGGCGGCGGGGAACGGGAGGTGGTGCTCGACCGGGGCGAGGCCTTCGTGGTCCCGGCCGGTGTCGAGCACCGGCCGTCCGCTCCCGGCGGCGCCTCGATCCTGATGTTCGAGCCGTCCGGCACCATGACCGTCGGCGATCACCGCGACCCGGTTCCCGGCCACGTCGACGTGACGGCCGGCACGATGATCAGCGGGTCCCGAACCTGACAAGCTGGATCGCGGAGGCCCGGGACCTCGTCGCCCGGTAGTGGCCGGCGCATCAGCGCCTCCACTGCCGGACCGTCTCGCGGCCCGCCTGTAGGGAAGCCGACAACCGGCACGGAATCGCCTGCTCAGGCCTATGCGGGCAGTGCTGTCGGCCACCGATGTCGTTTCGGAACGCGAGCGTTGATCACCTACCCTCGGGTGGATTCTGGAACGACGAGGGCGGGACGATGCGTAAGCAGTTGACGGCGGTGGCGGCGATCCTGGCGGCGTGTGTGCTGGCCGGGTGTTCGAGCGGCGGTGGGACGCCGAAGTCGTCGAAGACGACCAAGGCGGGCTCGAAGACGGCCGCCCGCACGACCACGAGGACGACCACGAAGGCGACCGCCAAGCCGAAGGTGACGAGCAGTGGCCCCAGCCGGTTCGTCCTCGTCGTCAAGGCGGAACTCCCGGAGGTCGCCCAGGACCGTGCCGACTCCGAGATCCAGGCGATCGCGGACACCGCCTGCGCGGACCTCGACGCCGGGCGGAACTCCAACGAGATCATCGCGGTGACCCGGACGCTCGGCACCCTCGATGCCGAGGCGACCGACCACGTCACCGCCCGTGAGCTGATCAAGCTGGCGATCGACACCACCTGCCTGGACCAGGCGGCCCGCGTCGACGAGTTCTGACCGGAGCTGTCGCCGGCGGGCAGGGCCGGACGCCGGCGTCAGGAGAGCTCGCGTTTCCGGGCCTTCAGCTCGGCCGGCAGACCGTCCGGGTGCTCACCCGTCAGCAGGGCGTCGTGGAGACGGTCCGGGAACATCCCGGTGACCCGGCCGGTGCCCCAGTCGGCGTCGCTCGGGACGTCGAACCGGACGGGTGGGCCCAGGTGCACGGCGACGGGCACCACGGTTCCGCCCGGCTCGGTCATCAGGGTCTCGCAGGAGGCCCAGACGTACACGGTCGTCACCTCGGCGAACGTGGTGGCCAGCTCCGGGTCCACACCGACCGGCCGGACCGCGCAGGCCATCAGATGGGGGCGGCTCGTCCATTCCTCCGACATCCGCCGCTCGATCAGCGGCGTCACGTGGGCGTCCAACCGCGCGGCCAGAGCCGCGTCCAGCACGGCCTCATCGGTACGGGTGACCGCGTACCAGACGGCGGACGCGGTCAGGGCCGTCACGGCCACGGCGGCGGCGACCACGGAACGGGTGCGGAGACGGGGCATCGTGGCGATCCAGACGTCGGTGGGCGAGGCCGCAGCAGCCAAACACATCCGCGGCCGCTCGACCACGGCGGAACGTCCTTGATCAGGTGCCCCGCCGGTGCGATGGCGTGCCGTCCCCGGGCGGGGCGGATCGGTGGTCATCACCCCGGGCGGTGGACTCGCGGCGATCCACGACAAACCGCACCAGGGCTGTGAACTGGAACACATCGATGCTCATCCGTGGAGGATGAGGCCGGGCGCGGGCGGCGCGGCTAACGCTCGGATTCCACCACCGCGGCCACGTGCCGGCGACGGAGCCTTCCCGGGAGGCGCGCGTGATCAGACTTGCAGCGGTCGCTCCGGCACGCCCCGGCAGACGAGTTCTGGCCGCGACGATCGCGGTCCTCACCGCGGTCTCGCTGGGCGCCTGCGGCGACGACGGCGGCCCTCCGGTCATCACCTGGTACGTCAACCCCGACAACGGCGGGCAGAGCCGGCTTGCCGAGAAATGCGCGGCCGAGGCCGGCGGCGCCTACCGGGTCGACGTGCAGACACTGCCGAACGACGCGTCGCAGCAGCGGGAGCAGCTGGTACGGCGGCTGGCGGCCCAGGACTCCTCGATCGACGTGATGAGCCTCGACCCGCCGTTCGTCGCGGAGTTCGCCAACGCGGGCTTCCTGCGCCCGTTCGACCAGGCGGACGCGACCGCGCTGACCGACGGCGTGCTGCGCGGGCCGCTGCAGACCGCCTACTGGAAGGATCAGCTGGTCGCCGCACCGTTCTGGGCGAACACCCAGCTGCTCTGGTACCGCAAGTCGGTCGTGCGGGCGGCCGGCGTCGATCCGGCGGCCACCGACTTCACCTGGGAGCGGATGATCCGCACCGCCGAGGACCAGGGCAAGGTGATCGGCGTTCAGGCCAACCGTTACGAGGGCTACATGGTCTGGATCAACGCGCTGGTCGCGTCGGCCGGTGGCGAGATCCTCGGTGACGTCGAGGCCGGCAAGAACGCGAAACCCATGATCGCTTCGCCGGCCGGTGACCGGGCCGCGCAGATCATCGGCGGGCTGGCCCGTTCGGCCGCCGTGCCGCCGGCCATGTCGACGATGGGCGAGGAGGAGGCCCGCTCGGTGTTCCAGAGCGCCTCCGGCGCGTTCATGGTCAACTGGCCGTACGTGTACAACGCCGCCAAGGAGTCGGTGGCCGGCGGCGGCATCACCCAGGACGTCCTGGACGACATCGGCTGGGCCCGGTTCCCGCGGGTGGACGCCGGCCGGCCGAGCGCGCCACCGCTGGGCGGCATCAACCTGACCGTCGGCGCCTTCACCAAGCATCCGGAGCAGGCGCTGGACCTGATCCGGTGCGCCACCTCGCTGGCCAACAACGTCGCCTACATGCTGGACGCCGGCAACCCGGCGGCACGCGGGGCGGCCTACGACGACCCGGGGGTGCGCGCGGCGTACCCGATGGCCGACGACATCCGTCAGTCGATCAACGACGCCGGGCCCCGGCCGATCACCCCGTACTACAACGACGTGTCCACGTCGGTCCAGATCACCTGGCATCCGGCCACGGACGTGACCGCTCCGGCGACTCCGCGGGAGTCCGCGGAGTTCATGTCCGACGTGCTGCGGGGCGAGCGGCTCCTGTAGCCGAGAGGAGGATCCGCATGGCTCTGACCGAAGCGCCGGTCGCTCCGCCGGCGCCACCGCCCGCCGAGATCACCGACCGGGCACGGCACGAGCGGCGGCTCGGCCTGTTGCTGTCGGCCCCGGCGTTCCTGGTGATGGTGCTGGTGACCGCCTACCCGCTGATCTACGCGGTGGTGCTGTCGCTGTACAACTACCGGCTCACCGATCCGGCCGGCCGCGAGTTCGTCGGGCTGGGCAACTACGCCACCGTGCTGACCGACCCGGTGTGGTGGAACGACTTCGGCACCACCCTGATCATCACGGTCGTCAGTGTCGCGGTCGAGCTGGTGCTCGGCTTCGCGTTCGCGTTCGTGATGTACCGCATCATCCGCGGCCGGTCCCTGGTGCGCACCGGGATCCTGATCCCGTACGGGATCGTCACGGTCGTCTCGGCCTACATCTGGCAGTTCGCCTTCCAGCTGGACTCCGGGTTCGTGAACCAGTGGCTGAACCTGGGCACGTTCAACTTCTTCGGCGAGCGGTGGTCGGCGCTGTTCGTCATCATCCTGTCGGAGATCTGGAAGACCACGCCGTTCATCTCGCTGCTGCTGCTCGCCGGTCTGGTGCAGGTGCCGGAGGAGATGCAGGAGGCGGCCCGGGTCGACGGCGCGACCGCCTGGCAGCGGCTGTGGCGGGTCACGCTGCCGAACATGAAGGCGGCCATCATGGTGGCGCTGCTGTTCCGCACGCTGGACGCGTGGCGGATCTTCGACAACCCGTTCATCATGACGCGCGGCGCGAACAACACCGAGACGCTGTCGTTCCTGGCCTACCGGCAGAACGTGACGCTGGTGAACCTGGGCGCCGGCTCGGCCGTGTCGGTACTGCTGTTCCTGACCGTCGTGGTGATCGCGTTCGTCTTCGTCAAAGGCTTCCGTACCGACCTGTCGCAGATTCGAGGTGATCGGTGATGGCGTCCGACCGTAGGACCGGCGTCTGGTGGACGGTGTCCGGCCTGCTGATCCTGGTCTGGGCGCTGTTCCCGCTGCTGTGGATGGTGTCGCTGTCGTTCAAGGACCCGGACACCTTCCGCAGCGAGTCGCCCACGTTCTTCCCGGAGACGTGGGTGTGGGACAACTACCGGACGGTGTTCTCCGACTCGCTGTTCACCAGCGCGCTGCGCAACTCCGTCTTCATCGCTCTGACCGCCACGTTCCTGTCGGTGATCATCGCGATGTTCGCGGCGTACGCCATCGCCCGGATGGACTTCCCCGGCAAGAAGCTGCTGCTGTCGATGGCTCTGGCGATCGCCATGTTCCCGCAGGCGGCGCTGGTCGGCCCGCTGTTCAACATGTGGCGCAACCTGGGCATCTACGACACCTGGATCGGGCTGATCATCCCGTACCTGACGTTCGCCCTGCCGCTGTCGATCTGGACCATGTCCGCGTTCTTCCGGCAGATCCCGTGGGAGATGGAGCAGGCAGCGCAGGTCGACGGGGCGACCGCCTGGCAGGCGTTCCGCCGGGTGATCGTGCCGCTGGCCGCGCCGGGGGTGTTCACCACGGCGATCCTGACGTTCTTCTTCTGCTGGAACGAGTTCCTGCTCGCCATCTCGCTCACCTCGACCGACCGGGCCCGGACCGTGCCGGCGGCCCTGTCTTTCTTCACCGGCAGCTCACAGTTCGAGTCGCCGATCACCTACATCATGGCCGCTTCCGTCGTGGTGACCATCCCGGTCGTGATCCTGGTGCTGATCTTCCAGCGCCGGATCATGGCGGGACTCACCGCCGGGGCCGTCAAGGGCTGATTCGGGAGGGACGCCCACATGGCCGCGATCAGCATGCGGAACATCGTCAAGCGCTACAGCGACGGCTACCAGGCGGTCGACAACGTGAGCCTGGACATCGCGGACGGCGAGTTCGTCATCCTCGTCGGGCCGTCCGGGTGCGGGAAGTCCACCCTGCTCCGCATGATCGTCGGCCTGGAGGACATCACCTCCGGCGACATGATCATCGGCGGTGACCGGGTGAACCAGAAGGCGCCACGGGACCGCAATCTGGCCATGGTGTTCCAGAACTACGCCCTCTACCCGCACCTGTCGGTGTTCGAGAACATCGCCTTTCCGCTGCGGCTCAAGCGGGTGCCCGACGAGGAGGTGCGCACCCAGGTCAACAAAGCCGCCGAGCTGCTGCAACTGACCGAGCACCTGGACCGCAGACCCGCCAACCTCTCCGGCGGGCAACGCCAGCGCGTCGCGATGGGCCGCGCGATCGTCCGCCAGGCCGACGCGTTCCTGTTCGACGAGCCGCTGTCCAACCTCGACGCCAAGCTCCGCGGCCAGATGCGCACCGAGATCGCCCGGATGCAGCGCCGGCTCGGCACCACCACCGTCTACGTCACCCACGACCAGACCGAGGCGATGACTCTCGGTGACCGGATCGCGGTGCTGCGCAAGGGCGTCCTGCAGCAGGTCGGCACCGCCCGGCAGCTCTACGAGGAGCCGGCGAACCTGTTCGTGGCCGGGTTCATCGGCTCGCCGCCGATGAACTTCGTGCCGGGGCGGATCGCGGGCGGGCAGATCGAGACGCCGTTCGGCGCGGTGCCGGCGACCGGTCCGCGGCTGTCCAGGTTGGCCGACCACGAGCTGGTGATCATCGGGCTGCGACCCGAGCACTTCGAGGACGAGACGCTGGTGGCGGCGAATCTGCGCGGGCGCGGGAAGTCGTTCACCGCCGAGGTCGACGTCACCGAGTGGCTGGGCAACGGCCTCTACGCGTACGTGCCGTACGAGGCGCCGGCCGAGGTGACCCGCCGGCTGGAGGAGCTGGAACGGGAGCTGGACAGCGAGCAGATGCGCACTCAGCTCGTCGTAGCCCTGGACGCGTCCAGCCGGATCCGGCACGGCACCAAGGCACGGCTCTGGTTCGACCCGCAGCGCATGCACGTGTTCGACGCCGCCACCGGCGAGAACCTGACCCGCGACCCGGACCGCGTCTTCGACGAGGACCAGACGGATCCCGAGGATCAGGCGGAGTCGCGGGACCGGGCCGAATCAAGGGACCGGGCCGAATCAAGGGACCGGGCGGAATCAAGGGACCGGGCGGAGCCCAGGCACAGGGCGGAGCCCGAGGAGAGGGCGTAGCCGCTCAGCCGAGGGAGACGGCGTGCGCCCGGACCAGGGCGTGGAAGCGGTAGCGGCCGGCGGCCGGCTCCAGCAGCAGATTGGCGTCCATCAGCTGGTGCAGCAGCTGGGTGGCGGCCACCGGCGGCACGTCCAGCAGCGCGGCGGCCACGTGTTCGTCGAGGTCCGGGCCGGGGTGGGTGCCGAGCACCCGGTACGCCCGCCGCGCCTCGGAACCGAGCCGCCGGTAGGACAGGTCGAAGGCGGCCGCCACACTGCGCTGCCCGGCTTCGAGCTCGGCGAGCCGGTGACGCGGGTCGCGCAGCCGCTCGACGAGGTGTTCCAGCGTCCACGTCGGGTGCGCCCGCAGCCGGGCCGCCGCGATCCGGATCGCCAACGGCAGCCGCCCGCACAGCTCGACCAGCTCGGCGATCAGCTCGGCCGGATGGCCCCCGGCTCGGCGGACGAACAGGGCGACCGCGTCGGCCGGGGTGAGGGTGTCCAGCGCCAGCCGCCGGGTGTTGTCCAGCCCGGCAAGCTGCCGCCGGCTGGTCACCAGCACGAGACACCCGGGAGCGCCGGGAAGCAGCGGCGCCACCTGGTCCTCGCCGGCCGCGTTGTCGAGCAGGATCAGCATCCGCCGCCCGACCAGCCGGGTGCGGTAGAGGGCGGCCCGCCCGTCGACGCCTTCCGGGATCTGGGCGGCCGGCACGCCGACGCCGTGCAGCAGATGGCCGAGCGCCTCGGCCGGCCCGGCCGGCTCGGCGCCCTCGCGGTAGCCGCGCAGGTCCAGGTAGAGCTGTCCGTCCGGGTAGCGGTCGGCGATCCGGTGCGCCGCCTCCACGGCGAGGGCCGTCTTGCCGGAGCCGGCCATCCCGTCGATCACCGTGATCAGCACGTCGGCGCCGTCGCCTCCGGCGGCGAGGCGGGCCAGCTCGCCCGCCCGGCCGGTGAACGCGGGCGCCGGTGCGGGCAGTTGCTGCGGCGTCCACCTGGTGTTCGGCTCCGCGACGGGCGACGTGAGGGCCGGGTCGGCGGCCAGGATCTGCCGGTACAGCTGCTGCAGCTCCGGGCCCGGGTCGGCGCCGAGCCGTTCGGCCAGATGCCGGCGGACGACCGCGTAGTGGTCGAGCGCGTCGGAGGGGCGCCCGGCCGCGTACAGCGCCCGGATGTAGGCGCCGGCGAGCGGCTCGTCGGTGGCCCGCTCGGCGGTCAGCCCGGCCAGCAGCGCCAGTGCCGGGCCGGTCTCGCCGGTCCGCACCGAGGCGGCCGCCCACTCCTGCACGGCGTCCAGGTACTGCTGGTGCCACGCCTGCCGGACGGTGGCCGCCCACTGCCCGGGCAGGTCGGCCAGCGGCGGTCCGCGCCACAGGTCCAGCGCCTCGGCCAGCAGCTTCGACCGGTCCAGGTCGGAGAGGTGCCGTTCGTGGGCCTGTTCGACGAGCCGGCGGAAGCGGTGCGCGTCGACCTGGTCCGGTGCGACGTCGAGTTGATAGCCACCGGAGCGGCGCACCACGCGTACCGAAGCCTGGTCGTCGGTCCGCGCGGTGTCCAGGAGCCGCCGCAGACGGCTGAGGTGGACCTGAAGCGTGCGCCGCGCCCCGCTGGGAGCCTGGTCCCACACCCGGTCGATGAGGCTCTCGGTGCCGATGAGCCGGCCCGCGTCGGCGGCGAGAGCGGTCAGCACGAGACGCTGCTGTGGCGGGCCGGCGTCCAGCGCCCGCCCGTCCGCGACGATCTCGACCGGCCCCAGAAGCCGAATCAGCATCCGTGCACCCCGACGATGCTCGTCCCGCGCGTTCCACGGGCCGGGCGATCTGCCCGTTAGCTTTTCAGCAGCAATCTATACATCGACGGGGCTCACCCTCTACCGGATACCGGCGCTAGTTCGCTTTCAGTCGGTTTTCCGACTATCTACCGCGTTTCGGTCGATCACGAGGGATTGGAGACGGGATGCCGGCGGAGACGACCTATCCCGGGGTGTACGCCGGGGAGACCGCCACGAGCACAGGCAGCGTCACACCGGTGTCCACCGCGACCGCCGCGTTCGTCGGATACACCCGGCGCGGGCCGGTCGGCCAGCCGGTCCGGATCGGTGGCCTCGCCGAGTTCGAACGGCACTTCGGTGGCCTGAGCAGGCACGGCGCGGTGGGTTACGCGGCACGCCAGTTCTTCGCCAACGGCGGGACCTCCGCCGTGATCGTCCGGGTGATCAAGGAGGGCAGCGCCGAGGCGGCGTCGGTCACCCTCACCGCGCGCGATCACGGCCACGATCATCACCCTCACGACGAGGACGATCGAGGCGTACGCGAGACGCGCCCCCCACGCGAGGAAACCGGCGAGGACGCCCCCGAGGAGCGCGGCCGCCCCGGCCACGGCCACGACCACGGGCGTGAGCGCCCGGTGCTCGAGGTGCACGCCAAGGAACCCGGCCGCTGGGGTGACGACCTGCACGTCCACGTCGACCACGCCACCCGCGACCCGCACGAGACGTTCAACCTGCACGTCGTCAACGGCCCGGCCCGCGAGTCGTTCCGTGACCTGTCGATGGACCCGGACCACGACCGGTACGCCCCCGAAGTGATCAACGAGGCGTCGAAGCTGATCCGCGCCGAGGCGGTCGGCCAGGACCGGCCCGACCCGAACGGCACCATCTCCCACGAGTTCGACCGCGACCTGCCGGACTGCGACGACTTGGACATCACCGTCCGGATCGGTGACGAGGAGCGACGTTTCCGCCTCTTCCACGGTCACCACGACGGCCCGCCGCCGCGCCGGCTGTCCGAACTGGCCGCCCTGCTGGAACGCAAGCTGCGCGCCCAGCCGGACTGCCCCGGCAGCACCGCCTTCTCCGGCGCCCGGGTGCGCGCCTTCGGCCGCCGCCTGCAGACCGTCGCCGGATCGATCGACGAGAACGACGTGGTCCACTTCGAGGGCCGCGACGCCGAGCGGCTCGGCCTGGAGGCGTACGCGAACCCGCCCGTCTTCGCGCTGTCCGGCGGCGACGACGGCGATCCGCCGCAGCCCGGCGACCTGATCGGCGACGAGTCCGCCAAGAGCGGCCTGCACGCGCTCGCCGGCCGCACCGACGTCAACCTGATCAACCTGCCCGACCTGGCCGGCTGGGAGTCGATCGAGGACATGTCCACCGTGCTGTCGGTGGCCGACCGGATCGCCCGGGAGCTGCGGGCTCTGCTGCTGATCGACGCGCCCGCCGCGTGGACCAGCGTGGATCTCGCCCGCAGCGGCGTCGAGCGACTCGCCGCGGTTCGCAGCGACCACGCCGCCCTGTACTTTCCGCACCTGCTGCTCGACGATCCCCGGTCCGGGCGGCCGTACGCCGTTCCGCCGTCCGGTTCGGTGGCCGGGGTCATCGCCCGTACCGACGCCGAACGCGGCGTCTGGAAGGCACCCGCCGGGACCGCGGCCCGCCTGGCCGGCGTCCGCGCCCTCACCGTGCCGCTCACCGACCGGGAGAACGGGCTGCTCAACCCGCTCGCCGTCAACTGCCTGCGCACCTTCGGAGGCACCGGCCCGGTGGTGTGGGGCGCCCGCACCCTGGACGCCGGCGAACAGGCCGGCGAGTGGCGGTACGTGCCGGTCCGGCGCCTGGCACTGCACATCGAGGAGAGCCTGCACCGGGCGCTGCGGTGGGTCGTCTTCGAACCCAACGACGAGCAGCTCTGGCAGGCCGTCCGCCTCGAGGTGGGCGCCTACCTGGACACCCTGTTCCGGCGGGGCGCCTTCGCCGGGCGCACACCCCGGGAGGCCTTCTTCGTCAAGTGCGACGCCTCCACCACCACCGAGTCCGACATCGACAACGGGGTGGTCAACGTGGTCGCCGGGTTCGCGCCCGTCGAGCCGGCCGAGTTCGTGATCGTCACCATCCGGCAGACGGCCGGGCAGCTCGCTTACTGAAGCCTTCTGGGGAGCGAAGAGAGTAGATGGCCGAGTTCGAAGTCAACGCGCACCGGTTCGACCCGTACAAGAACTTCAAGTTCCTGGTCCGCTGGGACGGGCGCACGGTGGCCGGGATCAGCAAGGTGAGCCCGCTCAAGCGCACCACCGAGGTGGTCAAGCACCGCGACGGCGGATCGCCGAGCACCCCGCGCAAGTCGCCGGGCCGTACCGAGTTCGAGGGGGTCACCCTGGAACGCGGCGTCACCCACGACCCGGAGTTCGACCGCTGGGCCAACAAGGTCTGGCAGGTCGGCGCCGGGCTGGGCGCCGAGGTGTCGCTCGCCGACTTCCGCAAGAACATCATCATCGACGTGCTGAACGAGGCCGGGCAGGTCGCCGTCTCGCACAAGCTCTACCGGGCCTGGGTGGCCGAGTACCAGGTGGTCGGTGAACTCGACGCCAACGCCAACGCGGTCGCCATCCAGAGCCTCAAGCTGGAGTTCGAGGGCTGGGAACGCGACTACGAGGTGCCCGAGCCGGTCGAGCCGTCCTTCACCAACCCGGCCTGATGGCCGTCACCGGACCGGCCGGCCTGCTGGACACGTGGGAGCACGCGCTGGCCCGCACCGGACCGGCCCGCGCGCTGGCGCTGCACCGGGCCGCCCGGCCGGACACCGACCAGGCCGACCTGCTGCGGCTCCCGGTCGGGGTGCGCGAAGCCGACCTGTACGCGCTGCGCCGCACCCTCTTCGGCGACCGCATGCAGGTGCTGGCCGACTGCGCGGCCTGCGCCGAGGCGCTGGAGTTCGACCTGGACGCCGCCGCCCTGGCCACGCCCCCGGCGCTCGCCGCCGAACCGCTGCGGGTGGCCGACGACGGGTGGGAGGCCGTATTCCGGCCACCCACCGCCGGTGACCTGGCGGCCGCCGCCGACAGCCTGGACCCACGCGGCGAGTTGCTGGCCCGCTGTGTGCTCAGCGCCCGCCACGACGACCGCCCGGTGGCGGCCGCCGACCTGCCGGAGACGGTCCAGCGGCGGCTCGCCGACGCGGCCGAACGGGCCGACCCGGCCGGCGACCTCACGCTGCGGGTGACCTGTCCCGGCTGCGGCGGCGCCACACCGCTGCGGCTCGACATCGCCGCCTACCTGTGGGCCGAAGTCGACTTCTGGGCCCGTGACCTGCTCACCGACGTGCACGTGCTGGCCGGGGCGTACGGCTGGACCGAACCCGAGATCCTGGCGCTGAGCCCGGCACGGCGCCGCTACTACCTGGAGTTGTGCGCCGATGCCTGAGCCGACTCCGGACTACTTCGACCGTCTCCTGGCCCGCCACACCGGAGGCGGCGAAACCACCGCCGTCCGGCCCCGGCTGCCCGGCCCGTTCGAACGTGACGAGGCCCGCTGGCAGGAGGTGGAGGCGCCGCCGATCACCCGTCCGGCCGTCCGCGAACCCGGCGAGCGGCCGCCGCCCGCGCCGGTCCGTACGGAACGGCACACCGAGATCCGCGTGGAACGGCCGGAACCGGAGTCGATCAGCCCGGAACCCGCGCCGCCACCCCGGATCACCCCCACCCGTGCGGCCGAACCCGCCGTGGTGCGTCTCGAGACGCAGCGGGAGATCGTCACCGTGGACCCGCCGGCCGTCCGGCCCGCCGCCGCACCACCGCAGGGTCCCGCGCCGGCCGCGGCACGGGCGGACCGGACGGCGGCCGGCCCGGCGAGCCTGCCGCGAGTGGCGGCGCGGGTCGCCCCGGTTCCCGCCGCCCGGCGTGCGACCGGGCAACCGCCGGCCTCCCGCCGCCGGGAACGGCCCGCCGCCGAACCCGCGGTGCACGTCCGGATCGGGCGCCTCGAAGTGCGGGCCGCCGCGCCGGAGCGCGGTCCCGCGCGTACCCCGCGAAGTGGCCGGCCCGCCCCGGCCGTGAGCCTGACCGACTATCTCGCCGGGGAGGGAAAGCGGTGAGAAACGCGACCGTGAGCCTGGCGGATCACCTGGCCGGGGAGGGGTCACGGTGAGCAACGCGCTGGCCGTCGCCACCGTCACCCAGGCGCTGGCGTTGCAGATCGAACGGAACCTGCCGCCGGAGATCGACTTCGCGGTCAACGTGCAGACCCGTCGCCCGCACACCGAGCCGCCGTCCGAGCCGTCCGTCACCGTCTTCTGCTATCAGGTCACACCCAACGTGGCGCTGCGCAACGCCGACCAGCCGGTCCGCGCCTCCGACGGCACCCTGATCAACCGCGCCGCCGCCGCGCTCGACCTGCACTACCTGATCAGCGCGTACGGCGAGGAGAACGAACTGGTCGGGCAGCGGCTGATCGGCAGCGTCGTGCGCACCATGTACGAGAACCCGGTCCTGCCGCCGGCCGTCATCGAGGAGGCCGCCCAGCGCCCGTACCTCGACGGCACCGACCTGGCCGCGGCCGTTCAGCGGGTCCGGTTCACGCCCACCGCGATGGACGTCGACGAGACCTCCAAGTTGTGGGGCATGTTCCACCAGACGCCGTACGTGCTCTCCGTCGTCTACCAGGCCGCGCTGGTGCTGGTCGACGGCCGTGAGGTGCCGTGGGAGCGGCCGCCGGTGCGCGAGTCGACGGTCCGGGTGACCGCCGGTGGGTGACCCCGCGGCGCTGGCCGCCGCCGTCCGCTCCGTTCTCGCCCGCCTGGACTCCCACGCGGGTGAGACGGCCGTGGACCCCGGACCGCCGGCCGGTGGCGACCCGGCCCCGCTGCGGGCGCTGGTGGACCGGTTCGGGCTCACCGGCTTCGAACGGGCGATCCTGCTGCTCGCCGCCGCCGTCGAACTCGATCCCACCACCGGTGGCCGTTGCGCGGCCGCGAGCGGGAACCCGGAGCGGGCGTACCCGACGTTCGGTCTCGCGCTCGCCGCCCTGCCCGAACCGCATTGGAGCGCGCTCACCCCGGTCGGCCCGCTGCGCCGGTGGCGGCTCGTCGAACTCCTCGACGAGACCCGGCTGACCGCCTCCCCGCTGCGCGTCGACGAGCGGGTGCTGCACTTCCTCGCTGGCTCGCCCTACCTCGACGCCCGGCTGCACGGCATGCTGCGCCCGGCGGCGACCCCGCCCACCCTGCCGCCCGGCTACCGGACCGCCGCCGACCGGGTCGCCGCCGGGCTGTCGGCGAGCCCGTCTCGGGTCGAACTGACCGGCGGCGACCGGCGGATCCGCGCCGACATCGCCGCCGCGGCGGCCGACGGCCTCAACCTGTCGCTGTACGTGATGGCCGCCGACGACATCCCCACCGACCCGGTCGAACGGGACCGGCTCGCCCGGCTGTGGCAACGCGAGGCGATCCTGCTGCCCGCCGCCCTGCTCGTCGAGACCGGCCCGATGGACCGGGAGCAGACCGCGGCCACCGACGCGTTCGTCGCCACCGCCGCGGTGCCGCTCGTGGTGGCCGGCGACGACGCACGGGAGCACGGCCGCCGGGTGACCGTGCCCCCGCTGTCCGACACCGAACGACTCGAACTCTGGCGTGACGCCTTCCACGCCGTCCCGGAACTCGCCGACGGCCAGTTGCGGGTGCTGGCCGCCCAGTTCCAGCTGCCACCGCACACCGTCTGGTCGGTGGCCGCCGCCGTCTTCCGCGATCTTCCCGGGGCCGGGGCGCCCGCCGCCGACGTGGCCTGGCAGGCCGGCCTCGCCGAGGCCCGGATCGGCCTCGACAGCCTCGGCCGCCGCATCGAACCCGGCGCGGCCTGGACCGACCTCGTGCTGCCGGACCGTCAGATGATCGTCCTCAAGGAGATCACCGCCCACGTCCGGCAGCGGGCCGTCGTCCACCACGAGTGGGGCTTCGCCCAGACCCTGCGGCGCGGGCTCGGCGTCACCGTGCTCTTCGCGGGCGGCTCCGGCACCGGCAAGACCCTCGCCGCCGAGGTGATCGCCGGTGAGCTGGGCCTCGACCTGTTCGTCATCGACCTGTCCCAGGTGGTCAGCAAATACATCGGCGAGACCGAGAAGAATCTGCGCGCGGTCTTCGACGCCGCCGAGCAGGGCGGGGCGGTGCTGCTGTTCGACGAGGCCGACGCGCTGTTCGGCAAACGCAGCGAGGTCAAGGACAGCCACGACCGGTACGCCAACCTGGAAGTCAGCTACCTGCTCATGCGGATGGAGGCGTACCGGGGGCTGGCCGTGCTCACCACCAACATGAAGCAGGCTCTCGACCCGGCGTTCCTGCGGCGCATCCGGTTCGTCGTCGACTTCCCGTTCCCCGGCGAACGTGAACGCGCCGAGATCTGGCGCCGCGTCCTGCCCGCGCGGACGCCGTCCCAGGGACTCGACCCGGCGCTGCTCGCCCAGCTGACCGTGGCCGGCGGATCCATCCGCAACATCGCGCTGTCCGGGGCGTTCCTCGCCGCCGACGAGGGCGGCAAACTCCAGATGCGGCACCTGCTGGCGGCCGCCCGCACCGAGTACCTCAAGCTCGACCGCTCGCTGACTCCCGGGGAGGTGCGGGGATGGGTCTGACCGGCGACGTGCACGTGGAGATCGACGAACTGGTCTTCGAGGGCTTCGACCGGCCTGTCGACGTCGAGTCGGTGTCGGCCGCGTTCACCGCTGAGCTGAACCGGCTGCTGCGCGCTGAGGGCGTGCCTCTCCAGAACCGGCGGGTGGACGCGCTCGCCGGGCTGCCGCCCGTCTCGCCTTCGGCTTCGCCGCAACGGCTCGGCGTCGCTCTGGCCAGGTCCGTGCACGCGGGCCTTTCGGGCCGAGGGCGAGAGGTACGGGGTGAGCGCCGATGAACTCCACCAGGGCCACCGACGACCGGCAGTCGAGCCGGGCCGACCGCCGCCGCAAACGCAACCGGGCCGCCGCCGCTCCGGCGCCCGAGAACATCGTCAGCGGGGCCGGACAGCCGCTCGACGTCAGCGTTCGCCGCGAGGTGGAGGAGCGGCTCGGCTACGACTTCGGGCAGGTCCGCCTGCACACCGGCCGGGACGCCGACGCCCTCACCACACTGGTCGGCGCGGACGCCGTCACCGTCGGCACGGACGTGTTCTTCCGGGCCGGGACCTATCAGCCGGGCAGTGTGGACGGGCAGCGGCTGCTCGTCCACGAGTTGCTGCACACCGTCCAGGACCCGCACGGGCTCGGCACACTCAAGGCCGGCCGCGACGACGGCGCGGTCAGCCTGCCCGCCTCACCCGCCGAACGCGCCGCCGAAGACGTCGCCCGGAACGCCGAGACGCCGTCGGACGCCCAGGTCGAGCCGGAGGCGCCGCTGCCCGGATGGATGCGGTTCGCGACCGTCGCCGCCGACCGGATGCGCACGGAACGGCTCGATCCGGCCACCCTGCCGGACCGGTTGGCGGCCGGGATCGTGCGGTCACTGCGCGGCGACCCGCAAGACTGGTCGCGGCGCACCCGGGTGCAGCTGTCCCGGCTGCCCACCGAACTCGTCGAGCCCGTCCTCGACCGACTGGAGAACCGGCTGCTCGGACCGGAGTACGAGCGGGTCATCGACCTGCTCGGTGAGGTCGAGGGCGAGCCGCCGGAACCGGAGGCGCACACCGCTCCGCTCCCCGAGCCTGACGTGGCCGAGCAGCTGCGCAACGAGCGGGACCTGGCCTGGCGGCGGCTCGCCGGGGAGCGGGCGATCGCGCAGCGGCCCGGACCCGCGCCCGGGCCGGAGTTGGAGCGGCACAGCGAGCCGGGAGCACCCGGCAGCACGCCACGCAACGGCGGCGAGCGGGGAGACCAGGTCACGCCCCAGGGCGGAGCGCCCGCCACTGGCTCGGCCGGTGCGCGGCCGCCCGCCGTGGGCACTGCGTCGCCCGTTTCAGCCGCTCCGTCCCGCGAGCCCGGCGCCGCTGACAAGCCGGGAGCTTCCGGCAAGCCCGGCGCTGCAAGCGGACGTGGCATCCCAAGCGGGTCCGCCGCGCCGGGGTCGAGGGCGTCGGGCGGGTCTGCCGCGTCAGCGTCCAGCACGCCGGGCGGGCCGGCGGGCGGCGCGGCGAAGGCGGCCGACGCCGCGCCCGCCAAGGAACAGACCACGCAGCGGGAAGCGCCCGTGGCGAGTCCCGAGGGGTCCGCGGCCAAGAACCGTCCCGAGGCCGCCGACGCCGCTGCCGCCCGCCAGCCGCTCAAGCCCGAGGACGAACTCGAACCCGACCAGCCCTCCGGCAGCCCGGTCACCTCCGGCAAGGACACCCAGCTGTCCTCCGCCAAGGGAACCCTCGACCCGGTCCGTGACCAGGACGTTCCCGAACTCGCCGAGCCGGCCGCCGACCCGTCGCCGCCCACCAGCGTGTCCGAGGTAGAGGTGGGCGGGGGACCGGACAGCGCCTGGGACATCACCCTCCGGCCCGAGGACTTCCTACCGGCGCAGGATCCCGACGTGTCGGCGGTCCCGACCGTCGACAGGATGGATCCGGAGTCGAAGTCCGTCCCGCCGATGCCGTCGTTCCCCGCTCCGCCGCCCACCCGCGCCGACCAGGTGCAGGCGCAACGCGACGCCGAGGACGAGGTCGCCGAGTCCGAGCCGGAGCCCGTCGAGCCGGAACCGCCGCTCACCGAAGCGGAGACTGCGCCGGAGGGCACCGCCGAGTCGGAGCCGTCGCCGGAACCGATCGTTGACGCGCCGCCCACACCGGGCCTCACCCTGCGCGATCCGGCCGGTGGCACCGACCCGAAGCGCGGACCGGTCGCGGCACAGACCACGGTGCAGGAGGCGGGCGGCCGATCCGACGGCGGCGGCAAGGAGACCGAACAGGCGGCCAAGGAGGAGAAGGGTACCCCGGCCGCCGGGGACAAGGCGCCGGCCGCGCCGGAGAAGGCCGCCCAGCAGCCGGTCGCCGGCCAGGCGGCGCCCGCACCCGCCGCGACCGGCGCACCCTCACCCGCGCCGGAATCCGCCGAGGCCGCGTCGGGGTCCTCCGGGGCAGCGCCGGAGTCTCCCGGGGCAGCGCCCGCTGAGGCCACGGCCGTGCCGGTTGAGGCCGCGCCCGCGCCGGTTGAGGCCGCGCCCGCTACCGCTTCCGCGCCTGCTGCCGCGCCCGCCTCGGCTTCGGATTCCGCCTCCGCCCCGGCGCAGGTGGACGCGGCCCCGCCCGCCCGGGTGGAGATTCAGGCCCCGCCGAACGCCCCCGAACCCCGCAGCCCGGAACCGGCGCCCCGCACCGAACCGAGCCGTGGAGGCGGCGGCACCGCGGCCGCCCCGGTCAAACAGAAGCAGGAATCCGAACCCGCCCCCGACCTGTCCACCGCCTCTCCCGAGGCGGGACTGGCGACGGCCGCCAGGCTCAAACCGCACCGAGCGCTGGAGGCCATGTCCGGAGTGAGCCGCGCCTCAGACCGGGCGGTCGGCGACGAACACAAGAACCTGGCCACCGCCCCACCGTCCATGCAGCGCCCGGCCGGCGCGCCGCAGACCCTGTCCGGCGACCCGAAGACCGACGCCCCGGTTCAGTACTCGAAGGACCCGGCACAGAAGTCCGATACCCCGGAGAACCAGAAGGCCGAGGTCACCGGCGCGAAGGAACCCGAGGGCCAGATCGAGGCGGAGCAGGCCGAGGAGCCCGGCGGCTGGGACACGTTCAAGATGGCGCTCGGCTTCGGCATCGGCAAGGTCGCCGAATGGCTCGGGTTCGAGGTGGACGCGCAGGAACTGGCGGCCAAGTTCGCCGGTCTGCCGACCAAGGACGAGGCGCTCAAGCAGGCGATGGCCGGCAACGCGCCGGGCGTGCAGATGACGGGTGCCGCCGACCAGACCTCGAACGAGCAGGGCGCGGCCGTCGACGCCAAGGGCCAGCAGACCGTCGGCGCGGCCCGCGACGACGCCGGCCGGGGCATGGGCGAGGACCAGGTCTATCCGGACGTCCCGCCGGAGAACGTGGAGGCGCAGGTCCCCGGCAGGGAGGGCGGTCCTCCGCCGCCCGCGGGCAGCGCTCCGACCGGGGCCGTGCCCGCCGAGGCCGCCTCGCAGGTCGCCGAACTCGATAACGGCCCGCGCATCCAGACCGCGTTCCAGCAGGGCCAGCAGGGCATGTCGCAGAGCCGGCAGGACAAGGACCGCGGCTTCCGCGACTCGCAGGTGACCCACCGGAGCCGGGTGGAGATCGAGGTCAGGACCAACACCCAAGACCAGGCGGGGGTACGGGGAAACGCGCTCGGCGACGTCGAGTCCGAGCGGGCCACGTGGCGTGCCGAGCAGGACCGGGAGCTGTCGCAGCTCGGCACCAAGAAGACGGACCGGCAGGCGAAGGTCCGTAAGGACGTCGAGGACCGGGAGAAGAAGGCCGACGACGACGTCACGAAGGAGAAGGGCGACAGCGACCGGAAGATCCAAGAGAAGGCGGCGAACGCCGAGCGCGACGCCGAGCGCGAGCGCGACACCGCCGTTCAGAGCTCCGGAAACTGGGTCACGAAGGCCTTCGAATGGCTGAAGCAGAAGGTCATCGAAATCAAGAACGCCATCGTCCGGGTCATCAGGGCCGCCCGGGAAGCGGTGGTCGGCTTCATCAAGAATTTCAAGGAGACCGTCGAACGCTGGATCAACGAGGCCCGCACGTTCATCCTCGACGCGATCAGGAAGCTGATCGACGAGCTGATCGAGTTCGCCAAGGCCATGGTCCAGGCGATCGTCGAGTTGGCCAACCGCATCCGAAAGCTGATCACCGACCTGATCAACGCGGCGATCGCCCTGGTCAACAAGCTGGCTACGATGCTCAAGCAGATCGTCAAGGATCTGCTGGACGCCCTCGGCAAACTGCTCCGGGACCTGCTGAAGTCGCTCCTCGAGGCCCTGATGGCGGTCGTCAAGGCGATCGTGGACGCGGTCAAGCAGGTCCTGGCCGCCGCCTCCCAGTTGCTCGGTTCGCTCGGCAAGTTCATGTTCGTCGCCATCGACTTCCTCTCCGATCCCGGCGGCTGGCTCAGCGGTGCCAAGAACTCCGCCGTCGACGGCGCGAAGAACCACCTGTTCCGCGAGGTCAAGTCCGCGGTGAAGGCCTGGTTCCAGTCCAAGATCGAGGAGGTTCTGGGTGTCGGCAAGGCGGTCATCGACACCCTGGTCAAGGGCGGCATGACCCTGGACAAGATCGTCAAGGAGACGTGGGACGCCATCGTCCCGATGCTCCCGGTCATCATCGGCGAGATCGTCATCACGAAGGTCATCGCCAAACTGATCCCCGGGGCCGGCTGGGTGATGGCCGTGATCGACGCCATCCGCACGGCGATCGGTGCGATGGGCGAGATCCTCCGGGCGTTCGGCGCGGTCCTGTCCTGGCTGATGTCGGTCCGCCAGGGCGGCGCCGGCCTCCTCTTCGCCAAGGCGGTAGCCGCCGGCATCGTCGCCCTGCTGGAGCTGGCCTACGAGGCCCTGCTCAGCGGCATCGGCAAATACGTCGCCAAGGTAGGTAAACGCCTCAAGGCCGTCGCCAAGCGCATGCTCAACGGCAAGAAGGGCGACACCCCGGGCACACTCCCTCGCGACGGAGGGAAGCCGGAACCCGCGGGCAGGAAGCCGGACGACTCGGGCACGGACCGACCGGACGACTCCACCACCCGGAAGCCTGACGCGGCGGGCCCGCGAGTGCCTCGGACGACCGCACCCGGAAAGGCCGACACCGCACCGCGACCCCGTTCCACCGGGGGCCACCGAGCCGATGGCCGGCCTCCGGCACGGCCTGGCACGGGACCGGCGGGTGCGCCGGACCGGCCGCCTGGCCGGAGAGAGGCGCGGCCCGGAGCCGGACGTCCCGACGCACCGCTGCAGCACCGGCCCGGGCCGGCTTCCGCCGACGCCCGGAAAGCGCCGGCATCCATCCCCGCCGTGGACCAGAGCGGCCGTCCCGGGAAGCCAGTGGACGAACCGGACAGCACCCGTCCGGCGGCGCCCGCCGCTGCAGGGCCGAAGTCCGGTTCCCCCGCCGGACCGAGGGATCAGGGAGGGCCGTCCCGGCAGGGAGCTGGCCCGGCGAAGCCGAAAGACACGGACTCCGGCGGGTCGAGGGATACGGGAGACGGGGATCGGAGATCGGACGGGGGCAGGAAGGACGGTTCCGGCGACCGGGCGAGGCCCGACCGCGGGAGCGGTCCGGGGAAACCGCACGGTACCCGTGACCGCAGAGACGGGGAACCGACCGGGAAGGCCGACCGTGATCGAGACCGTGATCGGAAGAGGAGGAAGGAGGACGAGGAGTCCAAGGACGCGCGACTGGGCAGGATCGTGGCCAGGCTCCGGCCGCTTCTGGCACGGCCGCTGCGCCGTGGCATCAAGGAGCCGGTGCACCGTTCGATGCTCGGTGGGTTGCGTCTCTGGTATCGGCTGACGTCGCTCGCGTCCGAGGGCGAGCGAGCGTTCCACGATGTAGCCACCCTCAATCCCCGCCGAACGGTGATCCGGGGCCGGGAGCTGGATTCCGAACCAATCCTGCTCTTCGTCCGCAGGCTGGAGGCGGACATCTTCGGTCAACGGGAGGCTCAGCAGCTCGCCGGAAACGGTGGGGCGCAGATCGGCGTGACAAGGCAACCGACCGCGGGACGTGGCCGCATTCTGGCGAACATTCCGCAGACCTTGGACATCGTGTCAGCGGCGGTGCAACTCAAGCTGACCGGTGTGGTCACCCAGGTGATGAACTGGGGATTGGCGAGTATATGGCGGACGCGCCTGGCAAGCGGCCCGTTCCTCCAGAGATTCCGTCAGGGCAGGGTCTTTTCGGAGAGAGGCCGGAACGCGGCGCCGGAGGCATCGACGAGGTACCGCGATGTCCTGGACCGGACCGTACGCTCGCAGCACATCGCGGACATCGCCCGTGTGCTGGGCCGATGGCACTCCGATCGGAGTAGTTCCCTGCCTTTCCAGCACGCGGAGGACGTCGACCTGATCGGCGCGCTCTCCTACCTTGGTGAGCGGGACAGGAACCCCGGGAACATGGTCACCTCGATCCTGTTGGCTGATCTGTACAACCGCATACCCTCGTCCGATCGCCGCCGGGAGATCAGCCGGATGCTCCGCGTTTTCAATATGCTGCCGATGGCTCCCGCCGGAGCTCCGGCGGGAGCACGGATCCTGCCCGATTACCTCGAAGGGCCGCCCGGGGCGCTGGACCACGCCATCGCGCAGATGCGTGAGGATATCGCCTTTTCCGGGCCGAGACCGGCGGCCGCCATGGAGGACGTCCGGGGTTATCTCGACCGGTTCGCGAGCAGGCATACCGATCCGCGAGCCAGGGCGCGGCTGCAGAATCGGGTCATCCGCCGGCAGCCGGGTCTGACCGAATTGCGTAGGCTGCAGGACGCGAATATGTTGGCGAACCGAGAAGTGAGATTGATCGAGATCTGGGTGGAGAGCGTCTACCGAAACGTGGAGATCAGCGAGGAGACGAGTCAGGCGGAGTTGCAGCGGATGATCGAGGACGCGATCAGGGCTCGTCTGCAGGGTCTGTTCCCGTGGTGGACGCCGCGTGTCTAGTCAGGAGATGAGACGGGTGCCGTCGGTGAGTGGTGTTTTCAGTTCCCGCAGAATCATGATGCGGAGATTAGATTCCGAGGCGCAGTTGGCGCAGCTCGCCGCACGGATGCGCTGGATCAAGGCGGTGGACCTGCCGGCGGACCGGCGTCGTGGGGTGCCGCGCCGGGTGGCATGGCAGATTTCGCTGGGCCTGACCGTGAACTACTTTCGCGACGATGAGTTCCAGATGTCCTATGTCGCCCTGATGAGCAACCTGAGTCAGGAACTGGCGGATCACTTCGTCGCTCTTCTGGAAACGGAACTCGATGTCCTCGGTGAGGACGAGATCCTTCGGGACGCAGGACGCCGCGAGCAGATGAATGAGTCTGTCACCGCCGTGGTCCGAGCCGGGATGGCTGCTCCGGAGAGCTTCGACGAAAGGTACTTCGCCGTGCTGAGCGAGGCGGCCTCGGACGACCGGCCGGCCGTCCGTGAGGCCGCTGTCCGAGGGATTTTCTATACGAAATGGCGTGAGTTCTTCGGTCTTCTCGAAGACATGTCGAAATCCGATCGGAAAAGGGCCGTGAGGAAATTCGCCGCCGAAGTTCTTGAGGCCATTTCCGGACCGGGAAGGTGAGTGTGCTGAACACTTTCGCTGACATCCCCAAGGCGATCCGGGCGGCGATCGTCGTCGTGGATCCGGATAACGCCACGCCGCGGCGCGCCATTGTCATGCAGTTCAACCCGGATTCGCTGGAGCGCGGCATTCAGCCGCAGGCGGCCGGGGGGACGGCGGACGCGAGTGGGAGCGGGACCGATGGGGACCGGAACGAGGCGTTGCGGCTGAAAGGGCCTGCCGAGGAGCAGTGGAAGTTCACCGCGGAGATCGACGCTACCGATCAGCTTGACGTGGCCGCTCCCGACGGGATCCATCCGCAGCTCGCGGCGCTGGAGATGCTCGTTCAGCCTACGGTCGCGCAGCTTCGGGAAGGCATCGACGCGGCTCGGCGCGGGGTCATCGAGGTCAACCCGATCGAGATGCCGCTGACGCTGTTCACCTGGGGTGGGAAGCGGATCATGCCGGTCCGGCTGACCGAGTTCTCCGTCAACGAGCAGGCGTTCGACGTGGACCTCAATCCGATCCGGGCGTCGCTGAGCATCGGCATGAAGATCCTCACCGTCAGCGATCTGCCGTTCGGGCATCCGGGTGGCGACTTCTACCTCGCCCATCTGGCCATGAAGGAACAGCTCGCCGCCCGGGGCAGCAGGATCGGAGGCTGACGTGCCGGAACCGTACGAGAACGTCTACGACGGCATCCCGGGGGCCGGGCCCTACCCGCGGACCAGCCGGTACGCCGACGCCGAGATCGCCGTGCACACCAGGGCGGACGGCACCGAGGTCCGCTACGCCCGCCACCGGATCCTGCCGCCACTGCCCGGCCGGGAGGACACCGCCACCCACACGGTCACCGCCGGAGAACGGCCCGACCTGCTGGGGCGCCGCTACTTCGGGGACCCGGAGCAGTGGTGGCGGATCGCGGACGCCAACCCGGTGCTGGACCCGCGGGAGCTGACTGCCGAGCCGGGCCGGGCTCTCGGCGTACCCGAAGAGGGGTTTGGTCTTGGTTGATGAGCCTTTCGGGCGCGGACCGCTGCACCTGAACCTCAGCATGGGCCGCGACCTGCCCCGGCCGGTGCCGCCGGAGGTCGGTGACGCGCTGCTGTCGGCGCAGATCACCGCGACCGCGGGGGAGCGCAGTGGGTTTCAGCTCGCCTTCGACCTCACCAAGAACGGGCTGATCGCCCGGCGCTACCTGCCGGAACGCTTCTTCCACCCGAGGACGCGGGTGGTGATGAGCACGACGCTGCGCGGCACCACCGCGATCATCTTCGACGGGCTGATCACCCGGCAGGAGGTCGGGTCGAGCAACCGGCCCGGCCAGTCGACGCTGACCGTCACCGGCGAGGACCTGAGCCTGGTCATGGACCTGGAGGAACGCGCGGAGGGCTTCCCCAACCTGGCGCCGTCGCAGCGGGCCGAGCTGATCCTGCGCCGCTACGCCGGCTTCGGGATCGTGCCGCGGGTGATCGCCGAGCAGGTGCCGCAGCCGCCCGACGCGGACGACCGCGTCGACTTCCAGAGCGGCACCGACCTGCACTATCTCAACCAGTTGGCCCGCGCCAACGGCTACACCTTCTATCTGGAGCCGGGACCGGAGCCGGGCCGGTCGACCGCCTACTGGGGGCCGCAGATCCGCACCGGCGTCCGCCAGCACGCGCTGTCGGTCAACATGGACGCCAACTCCACCGTCGACCAGCTCACCTTCGCCTACGACGGACTGGCCCGCAAGGAACCGACCGTGCTGGTGCAGGATCCGGCCACCCGTGAGATCGTCCAACTGCCGCAGCCGCCGATCGACCCGTTGCGCCCGCCGCTGGGCCGCGACCCGACCGAGGCGCTGAAACGGCCCAGCCTGCGCACCACCGCCAAACTCGGCACCGCCCAGGCGCAGGCCGAACTGCTGGCCCGCGCCGCCACGTCGGCGGACGCGATCGCCGGTTCCGGGTCGCTGGACGTCACCCGGTACGGCTTCGTGCTGCGCCCCCGGGAGCTGGTGGGCGTGCGCGGGGCGGGGGTCGCCTACGACGGCGACTACTTCGTCACCTCGGTCACGCACACGCTGCGGCCCGGAACCTACCTGCAGAACTTCACGATCTCCCGCGAGGGGATGGTCGCCCGCTCCGCCACCGTGCGGCCATAAGGAGCTTTGGATGCCCGAACCGAGCAACCGTTTCCTCGGCAAGTACCGGGGCCGGGTCGTCGACAACGCCGACCCCCGCCGCATCGCCCGCCTGCGCGCGGAGGTGCCCGACGTGCTGGGCCGCGAATGGTCCACCTGGGCGATGCCGTGCCTGCCCTTCACCGGCGAGCGGTTCGGGCATTTCAGCATGCCGGCGGTGGGCGCCGGGGTGTGGATCGAGTTCGAGCAGGGCGATCCGAGCCACCCGATCTGGTCCGGCACCTGGTACGGCGAGGCCGGTGAACTGCCGCCGGACGCCCAGGCCGCGCAGGACGCCGACCCGCCGACCCAGCCGGTGGTGATCCAGACGAGCGCCGGCCACAAGGTGGTCGTCTTCGACACCGCCGGCGGCGGGATCCTGCTGCAGGCCGGCGGATCCTCGGTACGCATCGACGGCGGCGGCGTCCGGCTGGAGAGCGGCACCTCCTCGGTCCTGATCAGCGGGGACCGGGTCGACGTCAACGGGCAGATCTTCCGCAGAGGAGGTGGGCAGTGAGAACCGACATCGCGTTCCCGTTCCGGATCGGCGCCCGGGGCCGCACCGCCACCGCCGACCTCGACGAACACGCCCGCGACCTGATCGAGCAACTGCTGTTCACCAGCCCCGGGGAGCGGGTGATGCGGCCCGGCTTCGGTTGCGGCCTGCTCGACCTGGTGTTCGCGCCGACCGCGCCGGAGCTGATCGCCGCCCTGGAACTGTCGGTACGCGCGAGCCTGCAGCGCTGGCTCGGCGACCTGGTCGAGGTGCGGGCACTGGACCTGACCGTCCACGGCGGCACGGTCCGGGTGGACGTGCACTACACCGTCCGGCGTACCGGCAACGACCGCGAGGACGTCTTCGAGGGGAAACCATGAGCGACCGCAGGCGCGCGGCGATCCGGGCGGCCGGCCACAACGGCGTCGACGAGATCGAGGTCAGCGACGACGGGCTGCGGCTCACCGTCACCTTCCTCGGGCGGGCCCCGGACGGCCTCGAACCGGGCAACGTCCGCATCGACGGCGGCCGCCGGATCACCGGCATCACCGCCGTCGCCGTGGAGGTGGAACACGCCGGCGATCCGGAACTCGACGACCGGCTGCACGTCACCGTCGACCGGGCCGGCGACACGTCCCGTTACCGGCTGTCGATCGTCGAGCCGGACGGCACGCCGTACCCGGGGTTCGACCAGCGCTACTTCACCGCAGGCTTCCGGTTCCGGCCACAGTGCGCACCGCCGTTCGAGCCGCCCGCGCCGGACCGGACGGCCCGCCCGGAACGGCCGGTGATCGACTACACCGCCCGGGACCACGACTCGATCCGGCGGCAACTGCTCGACCGGCTCGCGCTCACCATCCCGGGCTGGGTGGAACGCTCGCCCGCCGACCTCGGCGTCACCCTGGTCGAGTTGCTCGCCTACACCGCCGACCAGATCTCCTACCAGCAGGACGCGGTCGCCACCGAGGCGTACCTGGACACCGCCCGCCACCGGGTGTCGGTCCGCCGCCACGTCAAACTGATCGACTATCCGATGCACGACGGCTGCAACGCCCGCGCGATCGCCGTCGTGGACGTCACCGAACCGGTCACGCTCTCGCCGGAGGACTACCGGTTCGCGGCCGGCGACACCGTCGTCTTCGAACCGCTCGACCAGCGGCCGGCTCGATTGCGGCCCGAGCACAACGCCATCAGGTTCTGGACGTGGGACGGCGACGAGCCGGTCCTGCCGGCCGGGGCCACCGCCGCGACGCTGCGCGACGACGACCGCGGTCTGCGGCTTCGGCCCGGTGACGTGCTCGTCCTCGAGGAACCGCGCGGCCACCGGCAGGCGGTCCGGCTGGCGTCGGTCACCGCGGACGTGGACCGCCTCTCCGGCCGGCCGATCGTGGAGGTCACCTGGGCCGACGAGGACGCGCTCACCTGCCGGATGGAACTCGGCGACAGCGTGGCCCGGGGCAACGCGATCCTCGTCGACCACGGCCGGACCCTGCCCGAGCCGTGGCCGGTCACCGCGCCCGGCCCCCGGTCGGTGACGCAGGCCGCCCCCTACCCGCGTCCCGAGCACGTCTGCGCCGGTCAGGCCGCACACCTGGCGAGCCTTCCGGAACGCGCCCGGCAGCGGCTGGCCGCCCTGTGGCGCTCCGCCCGCGACCGCGACGGACTGTCCGACGCCGAGGTCGACGAGCTGACCACCCTGTTCGATCTGCCCTACGCGGAACGCGCCCGGCTGCGTGCGGACCCGGTCGCCGCGCTGCGCGACCTGCGGCACCGCTCGGCACGCCTGCCGGCCGGGAAGCTGCGCCGCCTGGAGGTCCTGGCCGCCCGCGCCCGGGCCGGAACGATCCTCGGCGACCACGTGGCCGGCGAGATCGCCGAAACGTGGGGCGAGCGCTACGCCGACGGTCTGCGACCCGGCGACCCGGTGCTGGCCGGGCCGATCAGTGAACTCGCCGGTGACCCGCGCCAGGCGCTGCCCGCCATCCACGGCGACTGGACGCCACGCCGGGACCTGCTCGACAGCGGACCCCGCGACCGGCACGTCGTCGGGGAACTCACCGACGACGGCCGCCTCACGCTGCGTTTCCACACCACACCCCCTCCCGGTACGCGGCTCGCGTACCGCGTCGGCGGAGGAACGGCCGGGAACGTCGGCGCCGAAGCCATCACCCACCTGGTTCTGCGCCGTCCGGACGGGCCGCGCCCACCGGTCGTGCGAGTCCGCAACCCGCTGCCGGCGGTCGGCGGCACCGACCCGGAACCGGTCGACCAGGTCCGCCGCCTCGCCCCGCTCGACCTGCGCCGCAAACGGCAACGGGCGATCACCGCGGCCGACTACGCCGAACTCGCCTCGGCCCTGCCCGGCGTGCAACGGGCCGCCGCCGAGATCCGCTGGACCGGCAGCACCGCCGAGGCCCACGTCGCCATCGACGCCCGTGGCGCCGCAACGCCCACCCAGCGGCTGCTGGACGAGGTGGCCGGCCGGCTGGAAACCTACCGGCGGATCGGCCACGACCTGGTCGTCGCCCCCGCCCGCCACGTCCCGCTGGACATCGTGATCGAGGTGTGTGCGGCGCCCGGCCACCAGCACGGCCGCATCCTCGCCGACCTGCGCCGCAGGCTGCTCGCCGTGTTCCGCCCGGACGCGCTCACCTTCGGCGACCCGGTACGGGTGAGCCGCCTGACCGCCGTGACCGCCGCCGTCCCCGGAGTCCGCACCGCCCGGGTCACCCGGCTGCGGCGGCTCTTCGCCCCGGACGCCGGGGAACTCGACGCCGGGCTGCTGCGCCTCGGCCCGCTGGAGATCGCCCAGTGCGACAACGACCCGGACCGGCCGGAGCACGGCCGCCTGGAAACGGTCCTCACCGACGGAGGCGACTGACGTGGACCACGGCACGTTCCTCGACGACATGCTGGAGCATCCGGCGCTGCGCCGGCTCACCGTGCGCACCACCGACGACCCGGCGATCGCCCTGCTCGACGCCGCCGCCGTGGTCGCCGACCTGCTCACCTTCCACGGTGAGCGGATCGCCGGCGAGGGATACCTGCGAACCGCCCGGGACCGGCGGTCGCCGGCGCTGCTCGGGCGGCTCGTCGGCCACCGGTCCCGGCCCGGGCTCGCGGCGGACACGCATCTCGCGTACCGGCTGGATGCCCGCACCCAGCCCGGCGACCTGCTGATCCCGCGCGGCACCCGCAGCCGCAGCGTTCCGGCCGCCGCCGGGGAACAGCCGCAGACCTTCGAAACGGACGCCGACCTGGTCGCCCGGGCCGACTTCAACGAGCTCGCCGTCCGCCGGCAGCGGCCCGGCCCGCTGACCGCCGACGATCTCGGCCGGCGTGCCGAGATCCTGGTGGCGGGCACGAACACGCTGCTCGTGGTGGGGGACCGGCTGCTGTTCGTGTTCGGGCCCGGCGACCGGCGGCTGATCCCGGTGGCCCGCCTGCGCGCCGACCCGGAACGCGACGTCACCGCGATCGGCCTGCCGAACTCGCCGCCGCCCAGCCTCGCCGAGCTGATCGCCGCCCTCCGCCGCGTCCTGGCCGCGCCGCGCCCCACCAGCCCGCTGATCGCCGACGTGGACACGCTCGTCCTGGCATCCCTGGAGACCGATCTAGATCAGATCAACACCCCCGAGGGGTACGCCGTACGCCTGGCCGATCCGATTCAGCGCCTGACCGAGGCTGCCGCCCTGGCCGGGTCCCGCCGCGACGTCGCCGACTGGTTCGAGCAGCTCGCGGTGCTCCTGACCGACCACGCCGACCGCGCCCTCGGCCTGGGCGGCGTCCACACCGATCCCACGGCGGCCGGCCGGGCCCTCGCCGGGGAGCCGCTGACCGACCTGTTCGCGCTGCGGGTGACCGCCACCCCGTTCGGCGCGACGGCGCCCCTGCAACAGGTCCGCGACCAGCAGGGCCGCGTCATCAACCTGACCGACTGGCCGCTGCCCGGCGCCACCCTGACCACCGTCCGGATCGTCCACGACACGGCCGGCCGGGCGGCGGTGCGGGCCGAGTTCATCCACGCCCAGCCGGACGGCAGTGTGCAGCACAGCGAGAACCTGCCCATCGCCGAGACCACCTTCGACCTCGGCCCCGGCCGGGTGACCGTGACCGGCGACGCCGGGACGGTGACCGTCAACCTGCGGGCGGGCCTGCCCGAACACGAGCTGACCGTGACCACCCCGACCGCCGAGCGCCGGGTCACCGTCACCGTCGCCGGCCAGTCGTTCGACCTGAGCCCCACCGGCACCCGGACGGTCACCGTCGACGGCCAGGTGATCACCGTCCGGCACGGCGCCGCGCTGGAGATCGTGGTCGCGACCGTGCCGGACGACAGCCGCCGCGCGGTCCTCTCGCTCGACGCCGTCCACAACTCGATCACCCCGGGCAGCCCGATCGTCCTCGAACGACAGGGAAAGCCGCTGCTCATCACCCGGGTCGCCACGGCCCGGCCCGCCACCTACGCGATGTTCGGCATCACCGGCCGCGGCACCCAGCTCACCCTGGAGGACGCCTGGCTGGGCGAGGACGACGTGCTGCTCTCCCAGATCCGCGACACCACCGTCTACGCCGGCGGTGAGCCGCTGCGCCCGGCCGGGCAGCTGCTCGCCGAGGACGTGCACGGCGACCGGATCGAGCTGGCGGACCGCCACGACGGCCTGCACCCCGGCCGGATCCTGGCGTTCACCGGAGAACGGAGCGGGCCCGCCGACGCCCCCGGCCGGATGCCGGCGGGCTCCGGAGAGCGGGCCGGGATGGTGCCGGGCGCCGGGGAACCGACCGGGCTCGCCACGCCCGACGCCCCCGGCCGGATGCCGGCGGGCGCCGGGAAGCGGACCGAACTCGCCACGATCGCCGCGGTCGACCACACCGGCGGCAACACCACGATCGTGCTTGCCGACCCGCTGGCCCACCGCTACCGGCGCGACACCGTGCGGATTCTCGGCAACGTGGTCCCGGCCAGCCACGGGGAGACCCGCGACGACCCGCTCGGCAGCGGCGACGCCACCGCCCGGAACCAGACCTTCACCCTGTGGCAGGAGCCGCTCACCTGGCTGCCGTCCGGCGACCCGTCCGGTGCCCGCCCGGCCCTGGAGATCCGGGTCGACGGCCTGCTCTGGCAGCCGGCCGACAGCCTGGACGGCCGCGGCCCCGCCGAACGGGTGTACGTGCTCGCGACCACGCCGGACGGCCGGACCACTGTCACCTTCGGCGACGGCGTGCACGGCGCCCGTCTGCCCACCGGGCAGGAGAACGTGCGCGCCCGCTACCGGTTCGGCGCCGGCCCGGAGGGCAATCTGCCGGCCGGCCGGATCACCCAGCCGGTGACCCGGCCGATCGGCGTCACCGGGGTCACCAATCCGGTTCCGGCCGGCGGCGGCGCGGACCCGGACGGCCCGGGGCTGGCCCGCCGCCGCATCCCCCTGGCCGTGGCCACCCTGGACCGGCTGCTCTCCACCCGGGACTACGCCGACTTCACCCGCTCCCGGGTGGGCATCGGCCGGGCCGCCGCGCGGGAGGTGTTCGACGGCCGCCGCCGGGTCGTCCATGTGACGGTGGCCGCGGTCGACGACGTACCCCTCGATGTGGGCTCCGACCTGGTGGCCGCGCTGCGGGCGGCGCTGGCCACCCACGGCGATCCGCGCCTGCCGGTCCGCGTCGACGTGCGCGAGCTGATCGCGTTGCGGCTGGTCGCCGGGGTGAGGGTGGCGGACGGGCACGCGTTCGAGATCGTCGCCCCCCGGCTGGAACGGGCGCTGCTGGCGAGCCTCGGCCACCCCGGGCGGGACCTGGCCCGCGACGCCCACCTGAGTGAGGTTCTGGCGGTGGCCGACCGTACGCCCGGCGTCTACTACGTGGACGTGGCCGTCTTCGCTCCGGTCGGCGGGCCGGCGCGGCCACTGCCGACGGTCGGGGCACGGCCGGCCCGCTACGTGACGGAGACCCACCGGGTCACCGGCGAGGCGACCCTCACCGCGGTCGCGGCCGCCGCCGGCATCCCGCCGGCCGAACTGGCCCGGCTCAACCCCGACATCACGTCCGTCCGGCCGCTCCCGGCCGGCCGGACGGTGACCACCTTCCGCGGCGTCCGGCCGGCGCAGTTCGCCGTCCTCGCCCCCGGCGACCTGACCCTCACGGAGATCAAGTGACCACCGAAGAACTCGCGGACCGGCCGCCGCACGGGGATCCGGCCGACGGCCGTCTCGCGGGCCTGACACCGCACGGGGAGGTGGCCGACGGCCGTCTCGCTGGCCTGGCACCGCACGGGGAGGTGGCCGGCGGCCGTCTCGCGGATCTGCTGCCGCGCTGGCACCGGCTCGCCGACGAGGACGCCGGCGGCGCGCTGCACGCCCTGCTCACGGCGATCGAGGAACAGCTCGACCGGGTACGCGACGCGACCACCCGCCAGTACGACGACTGGTTCGTGGAGACCGCCGCCGCCCGGGCGCTACCGCTCATCGGCGACCTGGTCGGCTACCGTCCGCTCGCCGGCTACCAGCGGATCCTCAGCGAGGGCCTGCGTGACGGCGGCCCGGCCGGCGAGTCGGTCCGCCGTCTCGCCGAGGCGCTCGCCCCACGCCGGGACGTCGCCGGCACGGTCGGATACCGCCGCCGCAAGGGCACCCTGTCACTGCTGGAGGAACTCGCCGAGTCGGCGGCCGGCTGGCCGGCCCGCGCCGTGGAGACGTCCCGGCTGCTGGCGCACACCCAGCCGGTGCGGCTCCACGGGTCCGCGACCGCCCGCACCGACGCGGCCCGCGCCTCCCGGGGCCGCCTCGCCGACCTGCGCGACGGTGGCGCCCTGGATCTGACCGGCACCCCGTTCACGACGATCGCCCGGACCGTCGACGTCCGCCGGGCCGGGGTGGAATTGCACGTGTGGCGGCAGAAGGCGTACCCGGTCACCGACGCCCCGGCGTACCGGGTGGAGGGCGCCCGGAACCTGTTCACCGTCGACGTCCTCGGCACCGACACCCCGCTGGTCACCCGGCCCGAACCGGAGCCGTCCACCACGCATCTCGCCACCGTCGACAATGTGCCGGCCCGGCTGCGGCGGCGGCTGTTCGCCGACCGGCCGGCCGACTTCTACGGTCCGGGCAAGTCGCTGACGATCCGGCGCGGCGACCGGCTCGTCCCGGTGTCCGACATCGTGATCGCCGACCTGACCGGCTGGCGATACCAGCCGCAGCGCGACCGGGTGGCGGTCGACCCGGAACTGGGGCGGATCGCGTTCAGCCCGCGCGCCGACCTCGACGACGGGGTGCACGTCACCTACCACTACGGGTTCAGCGACGACCTCGGCGGCGGCGAGTATCCGCGCGACCTGCCCACTTCCGGCCGGGCGAAGGTCTACCGGGTGGGGCGCGGCCAGCCGTACCGCAGGATCGCCGACGCCCACCGCGAGTGGCGTGCCGACCGTCCCGCCGAAGCCGTCATCGAGATCACCGACAGTGGCGCCTACCAGGAGGAACTCGCCTTCCGGCTGGCTGACGGGCAGCACCTGGCGCTGCGGGCCGCGGACGGCGCCCGCCCGGTGCTGCGGTTGCTCGACCGGTCGGGCAACCAGCCCGACGCCCTCGGCATCGAGGCCGGCTCCGCGGCATCGTCGATGACTCTGGACGGGCTGCTGATCGCCGGCCGGGGCATCCGGGCCGGCGGGCCGCTGGGGTCGCTCACCCTGCGGCACTGCACCCTCGTCCCGGACGGCGGGGAACCGAGCCTGTTCCTGGAGCGCGCCACCACCACCACCGTGCACGTCGACCGCTGTGTGCTCGGCGCGATCCGGGTGCTCGCCGACGAGGTCGGCACCGATCCCGTCGAGATCCGGCTGCGTGACAGCGTCGTGGACGCGACCGGCCACGACTGTCCCGCCCTGTCCGCGCCGGACGGCCGCCGGGCGCACGCCGTGCTGCACGCCGACCGGGTGACCGTCATCGGCGAGACGCACGTCCACGCGGTCGGGGCCGTCTCGGACAGCATCTTCACCGGTACGCTGCACGTCGCCCGCCGGCAGCGCGGCATTCTGCGGTTCTGTTTCGTGCCGCCGGGCTCGCGGACACCGCGCCTGTTCCGTTGCCAGCCCGGTCCGGCCCGGATCCGGCCGCTCTTCGCGAGCCTGGACCACGGCACACCCGACTACGCCCGGCTCGCGGCGCGGTGTCCCGCCGAGATCACCCGGGGGGCCTCCGACGGCGCCGAGATGGGCGTCTTCCACGACCTGTACCAGCCGCAACGCGAGGACAACCTGCGTGCGCGGCTCGCCGAGCACACGCCCGCCGGCATCGGCGCCGCCATCAGCTTCGTCAGCTAGAAGGGGAACCCGCACATGCACGCAGATCTGTCCCGCGACACCTTCCGCGCCGGCCGGAACTACTCGATGGTGCTCGCCCAGCAGGGCCGGGTCCAGCTCGACGCCGACCTCAACGAGCAGGCCGCCATCCAGAGCCACCGGCTGCGCGCCGCCGTCGCCGACCTGATCGGGCCGGACGGCGGGCCGCGCGACGACGCCGGGTTCGCCATCACCCACGTGCCCGGCGAAGGCGGCGAACCGGACGACCTGACCATCGGGGAGGGCCGCTACTACGTCGACGGCCTCCTCGTCGACGCCACCCGCGACATCCCCGGCGTGCCGGTTCCCGACGAGGGCGCCCCGCCGGAGCCGGCGGACCCGCGGCCGTGGACGTGGTTCACCCAGCCCGACGGCTTCCGCGATCCGGAACGCGGTGACGACCGGCTTCCGGGCGCTTACCCGTACCTCACGTATCTGAAAGTGTGGGAGCGGGCCGTGACCGCCGCGGAGGAGCCCGCGTTGCGCGAGGTCGCGCTCGGTCCGGCGATGCCGGACACCGCGGCGCGGATCCGGGTGGTCTGGCAGGTGCACACGCTCGCCGAGGCGGAGCTCGGTCTCTCCGGAGACCCCGACCCCGAGACGGTACGCGCGGCGCTGGCCGACTGGGCGAGCCGTGACGACGAGCCCCGCCTGGCCGCCCGCGCCCGCCGCCCCGAGGACGACGACGGCGACCCGTGCCTGATCCGCCCGGAGGCGCGGTTCCGTGGCCCGGAGAACCAGCTCTACCGGGTGGAGATCCACGACGGCGGCCCGGCGTCCGCGGCGACGTTCAAGTGGTCGAGGGACAACGGCTCGGTGGTGTTCGGGATCCACGACGTCGACGGCGCCTGGGTGGAGCTCGACAACCTCGACAAGGCGGCGCTCGACGTGGGGGAGTGGGTGGAGGTGGTGGACACCGCCTACACCAGCCGTCAGGAGCCGCTGCCGCTGCTGCGCGTCGAGGAGGTGGACCTGCCGGGCGCCCGGGTGCGCCTGTCCGCCGAACCGGACCCGGGCGTCGCGCGCCGTCCCGAACTGCACCCCTACCTGCGGCGCTGGGACCACACCGGTGACAACCCCGGTGGCGTGCCGCAAGTCGAGGAGGGCCGCTGGCTCCCGCTGGAGGACGGCGTCGAGGTGTACTTCGCGGCCGGTGACTTCGACTACGCTCCCGGCGACCACTGGCTGATCCCGGCGCGCACCGCCACCGGCGACGTCGAATGGGCCCGCGACGCCTCCGGCCGCCCGCTGCTGTCCGAACCGTCCGGCATCGCCGTGGCGCACGCCCCGCTCGCGTGGATCACCGGCCCGGGCGAGCAGACCGACCTGCGCCTGCTCTTCGGCCCGCTCGCCCAGCCCGCCCCGGCCGCCGGCGGCGCCGCCCCGGCGAAGACGGCCCGCACCACCAAGCGCCGGCCGCGCCGGACGGCCGGCGGCGAGTGACTTCGCAGACGCGCCGGGGCGGCCGCACCAGGACGGGTGCGGGGCACGACCATCAAGGAACAGACCGGGTCCCGAGTCCGGCCAAGTCGGCCGTCACCGTGTGCGGCACGGGGGCACTACGGCCCGCCGCCTCTCCGAACTGCCCTGATCCGAGCCGTATTAAGGCTCTCTTATGGAAGCCCCCGCTACGGTCTGCGCCATGGCGGTCATGACTTCTCTCAACCTGGCGGCGCTCATCGGGCAGCGGCTGAACAACGTGCTGCTCGGGCCGGCCGTCTCCCTGCGGTTCACCGGCGGCGGTGAGGTGATGTTCGAGGGCGCCGCCCACCTCGACGGGTACGGCCGGAACACCGGTTTCCGGCCCGGTGACGACGCGGCGGACACGCTCGTGATGCTGCTCGGCGACGTCGTCGAGGATGCGGGCACGGGCGACGGCGGCGAACTGTGGATCAGCTTCGGCAGTGGGGCGCGGCTGGTGGTCGACGCCGACGCGGACGCCGAGTCGTGGGCGGTCGCGGAGGCCGGCGGGCGGCTCATCGTCTGCCTGGCCCGCGGGGAACTGGCAGTCTGGGAACAGGCCGGCACCAGGCCCTGGTCCCCCTTCTGGGATCAGGCCGCCGCGAGACTCTGATCCTCTGGTGGGTTCAGGCCGGGATCAGGCCCTGATCCCGCAGCCACCGGCCGGTACGCGCCATGCCCTCGGTGAGATCCACCCCGGGCCGGTAGCCGAGCAGCCGCCGGGCCTTCTCGATCGAATAGGTCCCGGTCCGGGCGAAGTACCGCATCGACGTCGCGTTCACCTCGGTGGGCCCGCTGACCAGGCGGATGGCGGACCCCATCAGCCCGGCCACGGCCACCGCCACCGGCGTGGGCACCACGACCGGGCCGCGTTTGCCGAGCATCCGGTAGTAGTGGCCGAAGAACTCCCGGCACGGCACCCCGGCACCGCCGGTCAGCGTGAACACCTGACCGGCGGCCTCGGGCCGGTCGGCGGCGAGCAGCACCCCGTCGACCAGGTCGTCGATGTAGACCGGGCTGAAGATCCCGTTGCCGCCGGCCGGCAGCAGGAACCGGTTCTTTCTGATCAGCTCCACCGGCAGGACCGTCCACGGCCGGGAGCCCGGCCCGTAGACGTCACCGGGGCGCACCACCGTCACCGCGATCCGGCCCTCGGCGTGCGCCTGCAACACCACCTGCTCACCGGCGATCTTCGTGTCCACATACGGGTTGCCGTCGGTGCGGACCGGATGATCCTCGCTCACCCCGTCCGGGAACCCCAGGTCGGAGAAGGCCCGGATCGACGAGAACTGCACGAACCGGGTCGCGCCCGCGCGGACCGCCGCGTCCAGGGCGTGCCGGGTGCCGGCCACGTTGACCCGCCACTGTTCGCCCAGGCCCACCGCGTTGGAGACGACGGCGGCCGTGTGCACGACCAGATCCGCTCCGGCGGCGGCCTCCTGCCAGGCGCCCTCGCTGCCGACATCCCCGGCGACCACGCCGGCAGCCTCGTCGGCGCGCAGGTCCACGCCGGTCACGGTGTCGCCGCGGGCGCGCAGCCGCTCGGCCAGGGCGCGGGCGATGAACCCGTTCGCGCCGGTGATGAAGACTATGGACACCCGATCTCCCGGACGGTCGTCACGATTCCCCCGTCGCGCGACCACTGGGTGCGGAAGCGCACACACATCGTGAACGATTCCGGGCCGGTCGGCTGCCCCAGCGCGGTGCCCTGGCCGGTCCGGACGACCCGGACGTCGATCTCGCCGGCGGTCTCCCCATCGGCGGGCACCCCTGGGGCGACCTCCTGCCGCAGGATGGCCTCGCCGTACACCCCGAAGTGGCTGGTGACCCGGCTCACCAGCGCCTCGCCCAGGTCGCCGGGCGCGGGGTTCTGCGACTCCAGCCCCCGGATGATCTCCTGCGCCTCGACCTTCAGCAGCCGGTCGCGGGCGTCGCTCTCCGCGGACCCGGCGCTCAGCAGCGCGCCGATCAGAAGATAGCCGCCCAGCAGGCAGCCGCCGACGACCGCCGCGAGAACGAGGAGCAGGCGCACGGCGCCGCGTTGATGATCAATGACCGGCATGGACCGTTTCTACCGCACCGGTGCGAGTGGTCCTCGACATCACGAGCATCAGGACGAAGGCCGCCGCGAAGAAGCCGCTCATCGCCACCGCCATCGGCATCAGCGTGTCGTGGCCGAACACCCCGGTCAGCGGGGTGACCAGGGCCGCCGTGAGGAAGGTGATGCCGCCCTGCAGCGCCGACGCGGTGCCGGCCGCCCGGCGCCCGGCCTCCTGCGCCAGGGCGGTGGTCGCCGGGATCGAGAAGCCCATGCCGGCGACCACCGCGCACAGCAGCACCCACGGCACGGCCAGCGGCGCCGTCTCGGGGCCGAGCACCGCCACCACCGGCAGCCCGGCCGCGCCGAGCGTCGACACGGTGATGCCGACCGCCCGCAGCCGGACCGCGCCGACCCGTACCACCAGGGCCCGGAACATCAGGCTGAACGCGGCCATCCCGGCGGCGTTCGACGCGAAGATGATCGTGTACTGGGTGGGGCTCAGGTCGTACACCGAACGCAGCACGAACGCCGAGCCGCCGATGTAGGTGAAGAAACCCGCCCCGGCCAGGCACTGCAACGCCACATGCCGCATGAATCCCCAGTCCCGGGCCAGATCGGCCATCCGCGCGCCGAGCGCCCGCAGGCCGGCCGGATGGCGCCGCTCCGGCGGCAGCGTCTCACCCACGCCCAGAGCCACCGCCAGAACCATCAACCCGCCGAGTACGGTCAGCGCCGCGAACACGGTCCGCCAGGTGCCGTGCGCCAGGATCACGCCGCCGATCGCCGGGGCCACCACCGGCCCGAAGAAGGTGACCGACGAGATCGCGCCGAACGTGGCGGCCGCCCGGTCCCCGCGGTAGGTGTCGGTCACCACGGCCCGGCCCATCGCCACCCCGCCACCGGCGACGAACCCCTGCAACAGCCGGGCCGCCACCAGCACCCCTCCGGTCGGGCTCAGCCCGCACACCGCCGACAGCACCGCGAACAGCGCGGCACAGCCGAGGAGCAGACGCCGGCGGCCGTACGAGTCGCTCAGCGGGCCGATCAGGAGCTGCCCGGCCGCCAGCCCGACGATGAACGCGGTCAGGGTCAGCTGCGCCACCGTCGCACTGGTCTGCAGGGTGTGCCGCAGCTCCGGCAGCGCCGCGATGTAGGTGTCGGTGGCGAACGGGCCGACCCCCGTGACCAGGATCAACGCGACCAGCGCGGGCCGGCGTGGCGGGGTGGGCAAGACGGTTCCCTCCTGCCCGGCGGCGTTGTGCCACCGGACGCGATGAAGTCTGCCCAATCGGGCGGCGGTCCGCTGTGATCGGCCGTACCGTGTGAGCGGAAACGCCGCCCGCCGCCGTCAGCCCGCGGTGACCCGGTAGACCGCCCCGGCGTGGTCGTCGCTGACGTAGAGGGCGCCGTCCGGGCCCTGGACCGCCATCACCGGGCGCCCCCACCGGGAGCCGTCCTCGTTCTGGAACCCGGTGAGCAGCGTCTGCTGCGGGCCCAGCGTCCCGTTGCGCCAGGCGAAGAACGACACCTCCGGCGGGCGGGGCGGATTCCTGTTCCACGAGCCGTGGATCCCGGCCAGCGCGCCCGGTCCGTACTCCCCGGCCAGCCCCGGTGAGGTGGCGAAACTCAGGCCGAGCGGGGCCGAGTGCGCGCCCATGCCCTGCTCCACCGGCGCGAGTTTCGAGCAGTCCAGCTTCGCCCCGTCCGGGTTGGTCTGGAAGTCGCGCACGAACGGCCGGTTCGTGTAGCTGAACGGCGTGCCCGGTTCGCCGGGGGAGACGTCGGGCTCCGAGTTGCAGTAGGGCCAGCCCAGCTCCCGTCCCTGCGTCAGCCGGGCCAACTGCTCCATCGGGTGATCGTTGACATAGGACTGCATGACCTCGCCCTGGTCCGGGTCGCCGTCACCGTTGTAGTCCCGCTCGTACGGGAACTCGATGTTGTCCCGGTGATTGACCGCCGTCCACACCGCCCCGGACGGGTCGACGGCCAGGCCGGTCCCGTTGCGGACGCCCCGCGCGAACACGGTCGGCTTCCCACCGGTGGCCGGCGCTTTGAGGATGGTCGCCCGCTCCGGGGAGGCGTCACGGTCCTCGGCCGAGATGTTCCCGGTCGACCCGACCGAGATGTAGATCGTCCCGTCCTCGCCGACCGCGACGCTCTTCAGCGCGTGCGAGTACGCCCCGCGCAGCTCGGGACTCTTGTCGTCGGGCAGCCCGCCGACGACGACCCGCTCACCGGACACCGTCCCGTCCCGGTACGTGTACGCGTTGACCTGATCGCTCTCGGCCACGTACAGCGTGTCCCCGGCGAAAGCCATCCCGTGCGGCTGGTTCAGCCCGCTCAGCAGGGTCCGCTGCTCCGGCACACCGTCTCCGGCCGCGGGCCCGAGCGCGATGACATCCCCGAACTCGGGCCGCGACACCAGCAGCCGCCGGTCCGGCGTCCACGCGAGCAGCCGCGCGCTGGGAATCCGCGCCCACACGCTGACCGTCCACCCGGGTGGCGCCTGTACCCGCCGCTTCTCGTCGAACGGCGCCGCTCCCGTCCCGTCGAGGACCCGCACGTCGGTGACCGCGAGCCCCGGTACCCACGCCAACGCCGACGACGTCGGCGGCGGCACCGTGGGCCGCGCCGAGGCGACCGGTTCCTCCGCCGAGCAGCCCGCCAGTCCCACCATCAGGCTCATGCCCACGACACCCCGCGTGATCGTCCTCATCGCAGCATTGCTACCCATTCGTGCGGCGGGCCGCAAGTCGGCGGGCCGTGCGGCGCCACCGGGTCCGCGCCGGCCGCCCGGCGCCCGCCGTCGAACACCGATTTCCGGTACGGGCGTGAGAAGCCGGTTCCGGCCCGACCGTATGCTACGAAGCGTAACCATCATGATCATCGGGGTTGGATATGAGTGACCTGCTCAAGACACACATCGAGAACGTGCTCGAAGCCAACTACGCCACCGTCTCCAGGACCCTCGATCGTGTCGAGCAGTTCGAGGCGGAGGGCCGCCGCGTCATCGTCGGCGGACAGATCGGTGAGGACGCCTGGGACATCATCGACTGGCGCACCAACGAGATCCTGGCCGCCGGCACCGACGGCCTGAGCGGCTACGCCGCCGCCGGCAACGACCTCGACCCGCAAGGCACGTGGATCCACCTCGACCAGATCCTCGAGGAGGACGAGCTTCTCTACGTCGAGACGCCCGGCCTCCCGGAGGGTCTGGCCGCCACCATCGAGGACTGGGTCCTGACCGGCGACCCCGAGGAGATCGCCGGCTTCATCGGCTGGCCCGTGGAGAAGGTCGAGGAATACCAGGCGGAGGCGTAGGTCATTCGCGAAACGGCCACCATGGTGCGAACCTGTACCGATGCGTCTCCTGGTCTTCGGCGCCGCCCTGCTGATCCTTCTGCTGGCGCTGCTGGTCCTGGCCCTCGGCATCGCCTCCGCCCTGGGCGTGGTCGACATCCGGTTCGGCCGACCGTCCTGACCGGCTCCGCCCCCAGCCGGGTCGGCCCGCCGGTCAGCCGGTGGTGACCGGCAGGGTGGCGTAACCGCGCAGCACCAGGCGGTCACGGCGTACCGGGGCGGCTGCCAGTGCCAGATCGGGGAGCCTGCTCAGCAGCAGGGGGAACGCCACCTGCGCCTCCAGACGGGCCAGCGGAGCGCCCAGGCAGTAGTGGGCGCCGCCACCGAAGGAGACCGGCTGGACGTTGGGCCGGTCCGGGTCGAAACGATGCGGGTCGGGGTAGCGGGCCGGGTCGCGGTTGGCGGAGCCCAACAGCAGTGTCAGGGCCGATCCGGCCGCCAGTTCGCGGCCGCCCAGTTCGACCGGGGCTGAGGTGAACCGGGATGCCAGCTGGACCGGGCTGTCGTACCGCAGCATCTCCTCGACGAACGCCGGCGCGAGGTCCGGATCGGAGCGCAACCGGGCGGCCTGATCGGGATGGTCGAGCAGGATGCGAAGGCCGGTGCCGAGCAGGTTGGTGGTGGTCTCGAAACCGGCGACCAGCAGCAGCACCAGGTTGGCGAGCAGTTCCTGGCCGGTCAAACCGGACCCGGCGGCGGCGAGCGCGCTGGTCAGATCCTCCCGCGGGGTCCTCTGCCGTTCGGCGATCAGGCCGATGAAATAGTCCTCCAGCTCGCGGGCGGCGGCGTCGGCGGCCCGCATCTCCTCCTCGGTGCTGATCGGCTCCAGCACCACGGTCAGGTCGGTGGCCTGACGGCGGAACCACGGCATGTCGGTGTCCGGCACGCCGAGCAGGGCGCAGATCACGCCGATCGGCAGGGGATAGGCGAACGCCGTCATGAAATCGGCTTCCGCCGGCATCGCCTCGATCAGCTCCCCGGCCTGGCGGGCGATCACGTCACGCATCGCGGCGACCCGCCGTGCGGTGAACGTGGACGCCGCCGCCCGGCGTATCCGGCTGTGATCCGGTGGGTTGACCTGCAACATGGACCGCACGATCGAGGCGACGCCCCGGTTCTCCCGCCAGTCCGGCCAGAACTCGTCGTAGTCGGACGCGTCGGCCACCCGCATGCCGGGGTCCCGCAGGATGCGGCTGACCAGATCATGGTTGGTGACGAACCAGCGCTCGTCGATCGCCTGGAAGACCGGCGCATGGCCGCGCAGCACGTCATACGCCGGATACGGATCCTGTCGCCCCTCAGCCGAGAACAGTGAATTCAGCGCGCCCTCGAAATCCATACCCCCATCATCACCCGGCGCCGCGAGTGGCAGGCGGTGACGGAACCCGGGCGACTCCGGACGGGTCCGACGTGTTTGAGCGAGTGCTCAAAACTGCTAAGGTTTGAGCACTCGCTCAAAAGGGGGTGCCGTGGCAAGGATCTACGTAGAGGCGACCATCAGGGCGTCGCTGGACGAGGTGTGGGCGGCGACCCAGGACCATCAGCGGCACGCCCGGTGGGACGCCCGCTTCGGCCGCATCGACCCGGTGCCCGGCACGGCACCCGCGGCGTTCACCTACGCCACGGCGGTGCTGCCGGGCGTCGAGATCGCCGGCTACGGCGTGCACAGCGGGGAGCGGCGCTCCGGCGGCGGCGCCACCTCGGCGCTGCGGTTCGGCTCCGCCGACCCTCGATCGCCGATCCGGGACGGGTCCGGCTATTGGCGCTACGTTCCGGTTCCCGGCGGGGTGCGCTTCCTGACCGGGTATGCGTACCGGACCCGCTGGGGATCCGCCGGCCGCCTGATCGACCTGATCTTCGGCCCGGTGTTCGGCTGGGCGACCGCCTGGTCGTTCGACCGGCTGCGACTGTGGCTGGAGCACGGCGTCACCCCGGAGCGGGCCCGCCGGCACGCCGTCGCCGAGCTGCTGCTGCGCACGGCCCTGGTCACGGCCGCCGTGACCCTCGACGGGCGGCCGCTCGTCGTTCTCGCCGCGCTGGGGGTGGCGTTGGGTGTACCGCCGCATCGGCACACACCCGCCGCCCGCCGCTGCCGGCGCCACCCCCGCGACGACCGGCCCGCCCGGAACGGAAGGACTCCCGATGACCTCGGTGTTTCAGCAAGCTCTGGGCGCTGAGTTCGGGCGGCTGCACCCGCGCCTGCAACGGCGTTTCGGTGTCGACGGCGACCGGGACCAGGGCTGCGTCGGCACCGGAGTGATGGAGCGGGTGTGGCGCGGTGGCGCGTTCACCGTGCCGTTTCTGCGTCTCGGGACGTTGCGGCACATCCTGTTCCCGGAGACCGGGACCGGCATCCCGTTCACGATCGAGAACTATGCGTATCCGGACACCTTCGGACGGCCGACGCTGACGTTCGTGCGGACCTTCCAGGTGCGGCCGCACCGGCGGCGGCGGTTCGACGCGACGATGGTGTACGACGGCGCGCGTCACACGGTGATCGACTACCTGGGCACCACCCAGCATCTCGCCGTCGACCTGGACGTGTCCGTCGACGCGGGTGGCCTGCGGATTCGCAGCGGCCCGCAGACGTTCCGGGGCGGGCTGCGCTGTCCGGCGGCGCTGACCGGCGAGGCGGAGGTGCACGAGTGGTGGGACGACCGGGCGGAACGGTTCCGGATCCGGGTGACGGTCACCAACCGGCGGTTCGGGCCGCTGTTCGGCTACCACGGCAGCTTCACCGCGGCCTACGTTCCGGCCGGTGCACCGATTCCGGCGGCCGTCCGTCCGCTGCGGGAGAATCCGCACGCCGGGCGGACCCGCCGGCCGGCCTACTCCTTCGGGGACACTCCCGGCGTCTGATCCACCGGATAGAGTGCCGCGTGTGCGGGTTGTGGTGACGGGGGCGGCGGGCTTCATCGGCGGCCACCTCGTGCACGCGCTCACCGGGCAGGGCCACGACGTGGTGCCCGTCGACGTCGCCGGGCCGGGCGGCTGCGATCTCGCCACCGACGATCTCGCGCCGCTGGCCGACGCCGACGTGATCCTGCACCTGGCGGGCCGTCCCGGAGTGCGGGCATCGTGGGGTGAGGGCGCGGCGGCCGCCTTCCGGGACAACGTCACCGCCACCGCACGCCTGCTCTCCGCCTGCTCGGCCACCCGGCCGCGCTTCGTCCTCGCGTCGAGTTCGTCGGTGTACGGCAGTGCCGCCCACCCGTGCGCCGAAGACGACCCGATCGACCCGCGCAGCCCGTACGCCGTCTCGAAAGCGGAGGCGGAACGCCTCGCCCGGGAGGCCGCCGCCGACGGTCTGCCGGTGGTGGTCCTGCGCTACTTCTCGGTGTACGGCCCCCGGCAGCGCCCCGACATGGCCTTTCACCGGTTCATCGAGGCGGCCCTCGACGGCACACCCGTCCCGCTGTACGGCGACGGTACGCAGAGCCGCTCGTTCACCTACGTCGGCGACGTGGTCGACGCGACGGTCCGCGCCGCCGGCACACCGTTGCCCCCGGGGACGGTCCTCAACATCGGCCACCCCACCACGACCAGCCTGCGTGACGCGCTCGACCGCATCGCCGCCCTGCTGGGAACCCCGGCTCCGACCGTGCCGAAGGACGCCGCGCCCGGCGACGTGGCACGCACCTGGGCCGGAGCCGACCGGGCCGCCGAACTGCTCGGCTGGACCGCGACGACCGGCCTCGACGAGGGCCTGGCCGCCCAGATCGCCTGGCACCGGGGGAGACGCTGTGACTGACCGGCACCGCGCCGCCTATCTGGCCTTCGACCGGTTCCCGTCGGCGAAGGGCTCGGCCGTGCACATCCGGCACATGGCGGCCGAACTGTTCGACCGCTACGGCGGTGGCCTGCTGTGCGTGCTCGGTGGCGGTGATCTGCCCGCTTACCAGCGTGAGGGCGGCGTGGAGATCGTCCGGTTCACCGACGTGGTGCCGAATCTGCTGGACCGGGCCGAGGCGTTCTCCCGGTGGGCCGCCGACCGGCTCGCCCCGCACCGCGACACCCTGGAGATCTGCCACGTCCGCGACCCGTGGGGCGCGCTGCCCGCGCTGTCCACCGGCGGCCGGCTCGTCTACGAGGCGAACGGGCTGCCGTCGATCGAGTTGCCCTACGCCTGGCCGCTCGCCGCCCCGAGCACCCTCGCCAAGATTCGGGAACTCGAGGAGCACTGTCTGCGGGAAGCGGACGCGGTGGTCGTACCCTCGCGGGTGATCTCGAAGGCGGTGACCGGCCGCGGCGCCGAGCCGGACCGTGTGCATCTCGTGCCGAACGGCGCCGACCCGGTGCCGGCCGGCGTGCCGCGGCCACCGACCGCGCCGGACCGCTACGTGATCTACGTGGGCGCGCTGCAACCGTGGCAGGGCGTCGACGTGCTGCTGCGCGCCTTCGCCCGGCTGGCCGACCTGACCGATCTGACCCTGGTCGTCTGCTCGTCGGTGTCGGAGAACCGGGCCCGGCCGCTGCGCCGCCTCGCCGAACGCCTCGGCGTCCCGGTGCGCTGGGAACACCAGCTGCCGCACGCCGAGGTGGCCGCCTGGCTGGCACACGCCGAACTGTCGGTCGCCCCGCTGACCGCCTGCCCCCGCAACCTGGACCAGGGGTGCAGCCCGATCAAGGTGTGGGAGTCGATGGCGGCCGGCACCGCCGTGGTCGCCTCCGACCTGCCGGTGATCCGCGAGGTCCTCGGCGAGCACGGCCGTCTCGTCCCGCCGGACCGCCCGGCCGAACTGGCCCGTGCCGTCCGGGTGCTGTTGGAGTACCCGGAGGCGTGCCGTGACCTGGGCGCCCGCGCCCGCCGGCACGTCGAGGACGGGTTCACCTGGAAACATGCGCGCGCCAGATTGGCGGACGTGTACGACCGGGTCGAAGCCCACTGATACGGTCCGGGTCATGTTCTGGCGCAAGCAGAAGGCGGCCATCGCGGGATTCCACCCGCTGCACCAGGCACTCATCTTCGATCGCGGGTTCGCCGCGACCCAGCCGGCCGGTGAGTGGGCCGCCCTCGCCGCCAGCCTGCACCGGCACGCCGGCCTGGTCCACCGCCCGAAATGGGCGCTTCCGACGCGGACCCTCGACGTGCTCGTGCCCCTGCTGACCGAGATCGTCTCGGACCTCGGGCCCAAGGGCGCCCTCGCCGTCACGGCCGACCTGCGCGGCATCCACGCCCACGGCAAGTCGCATCCGCCGCGCGACATCCCGGTCCGCCCGCCGGCACGATCGGCCACCGAGACCTGGTCGGTCGACCCGTGGCTGCGCCTGAACGCCGGCCTGCGCGACGGCAGCAGCCTCGACATCCTCGTCGTCGACCGGGAACGCCTGCGCCGGGTCACCAAACGCAGCCGCAGCGGCAAAACCAAGATCAAGAAGAAGACGCAGATCACGCAGCTCATCAAGGTCCGGCGCCGTCTCCCCAGAGGCGTTTCCGGGGTACGCCCGCCGACCCCACCGCCGGCCTGGATCGGCGTGACCCTGCGCGACGGGGAGCGCCGCACCGTGCTCGCCGCCGCCAAACTGCTGCGCCTGCCACAATCCGCCGACGAGCAGCTCGACCGGATCCTCACGGTCGCCACCGAAACCTTCCGCTGGACCAGGTGATTCCGTTGACGCCCTGCGCGGTCACGACCGGCTTCTTCACTCTCGGCAAATGCGGCCGGCCGGCCGTCGCCGGATGTCCCGCCTGCGGCCGGGCCGTCTGCGCCGACCACCTCGCCGACGGCGGGCTGTGCCCGGAGTGCGCCGCCGCCCGCAACCAGTTCAGCCACCCGGCCGCGGCCGCCGCCGCCCGCCGCCGCGCCCACCGGCACCGGCAGGCCCAGCACTTCCACGACGCCACCTACTACAGCAGCTTCGACTCCTACGACCGGGCCGCATTCGAACCCGGCGCCGCCGCCGAGGGCGACTACCTGGACGACGGTGACGACGCCCTGGTGGACAGCTGAATGCGGCTGCTCTGGATCACCGAGAACTACCCGCCCAGCCCCGGTGGCATGGCCAACTCCTGCGACCGCATCGTCCGCGGCCTGCGCGGCGCCGGCATCGACGTCGACGTCGTCCACCTGAGCCGCCGCGGCACCGCCCAGCGGGTCACCGGGGTCCGCACCGTGCCACTGACCGACGACCCGGAACACGCGCTGCGCCTGCTCTGGACCACCCTGGCCCCGGCGATCGGCGACTACACCCACATCGTGGCGTTCGGCGGCACCTACCCGCTGCTGTCCGCCCCGGTCTACGCCGCCTGGTCCGGGCTGCCCCTGATCACCCTGCTGCGCGGCAACGACTTCGACACCGGCATGTTCTCGCTGCGCCGCCAACCGGTCGTCCTCGAAGCGTTGCGCGCCTCGGCCCACGTCTGCGTCGTGGCGGCCGGCGCCGTGCCGCTGGTGAACCGTCTCGCCCCGGGAACCCCGGTCACCTGGGTCGCCAACGGCATCGACACCACCGAGTGGCAGGTCCTGCCGTCGGAACGGCGCAAAGCCCAGCAGTGGCGCGATGCCCACGTCGCCCCGGGCAGGCGCACCGTCGGCGTCGTCGGCCAGCTCAAGAACAAGAAGGGCGTACGCCTGCTCCTCGACGCCATCGCCGCCGGACGTCACGACCTGCACGTCATCCTGGCCGGCGACCTCGAACCCGGCGTCGCCGAGTGGCTGACCGCACACCCGGACATCGCCTGCACGGTCCTGCCGTTCCAGGACCGCTACCAGCTGTTGTCCATCTACGCCGCCTGCGACCTGGTGGCGCTGCCGTCCTTCTACGACGGGCTGCCCAACGTCGCCCTCGAAGCGGCCGCCCTCGGCATCCCGCTGCTCGCCTCCGACGCCGGAGGGCTCGCCGACCTGGTCGACGAGACGATCGGGTTCCCCTTCCCGGCCGGCGACCCGCACGCCTGCCGGGCCGCCGTGCACCACGCCGCCCACGCCACCGGCGAGCGGCTCGCCGCCCTCGGGGCCGCCGCCGCGCAGCGGGTCCGGGACCGGTTCGGGGTGGCCGCCGAAACCGACGGCTACCGGAAAGTCCTGGCCGCCGTGCCGTGATCGTCTGCTACGCGCAGGGCGGCGGACTGGGGCATCTGACCCGGATCCGGGCCTACCTGCACACCTGTCACGGCGACACGCCCGCGACGATCCTGAGCACCTCGCCGTTCACCTCCGACCCACGGGTCCTCGGCCCGCACCGGCTGCTGCCCGCCTCCGCCCTGCCGTCGCTGCGTCCGTCGCTGCTGGTCGTGGACGCCTTCCCGGCCGGGATCAACGGCGAGCTCACGGCCGCGTCGGTGCCGCCCGGCACGGCCACCGTGCACCTGGCCCGGCTGTTGCGCTGGGACGCCTACCGGCCGCTGATGCCACCCGATCCGATCCGCTTCGACCGGATCTGGGCCGTCGAGGAACTGGACCGATCCCCTCTCGGCGACGCCTCCCCGCTGTCCCTCACCGATCCCGCGCCGTCCGCGGACCCCGACCCGGCCGGCGTCGCGGACGGCGCCTGGCTCATCGTGCACTCCGGACCCGAGGCCGAGATCCACGAGCTCATCGGGTACGCCCGCGACCGCGCCGACCTCGAAGGCGCCCGGCCACGGCTCGTCCTGGTGGCACCGCACCGCCCGCCCGGGTTGCCGCCCGGCGTCGGCCACATCGACCCCTACCCGGCCTGGCCGCTCTTCGCCCGCGCCGAACGGGTCGTCACGGCGGCGGGCTTCAACGTGGTCCGCCAGCTGCGGCCGTGGCGTGCCAAGCACCTGATGCTGCCGTTCCCGCGCCGCTGGGACGACCAGTTCACGCGGGCCGCCCGCGCCCGCCTGCCGGGCTGACCCGCCGCCGGGGGCGGCGGCGGTTCGGTGAGACGGCGCTTGGCCGGCTCGCGGAAGCGGAGATCTAACTCGGAAGTAGACCTACTTCCTTCCGATTAGGGCAGCTTCGCGCAGCGGAGCGGCAGGGACTCAGCCCGGCGGGCGCGGCACGGGCCGGACCGTCCGGCGAGCCCGCGCCGCACGGACGGGACGCCCAAATGGAACGGGACAGGGTCGCGCGTACCCGATAAAGGTCTTCAGCGGTTGCCGCCGCGGAAGATGCGCAGGAAGAAGAGGAAGACGTTCAGGATGTCGAGGAAGATCGACGCCGCGAGCAGGGGCGCCGAGTCGATGTCGCGGGAGCGCCGCAGCCGCTGGAAGTCGAACATGATGAAGCCCGCGAAGATCACCAGGCCGAGGATCGAGTAGATCAGCGCACCGCCCGGGATGTTCACGAAGATCAGCACGATGCCGAAGATCAGCAGGCCGACGAGGGCCCAGAAACACAGGCGGGCCAGAGCCGACAGGTCGCGGCGGGTGGCGTACCCGGCGGCGCCGAACGCGGCGACGAACAACGCCGTCGCCGCGCCCGCCTGCCACAGCGCCTGCGGATCGGTGCTCGCGTAGTAGACCAGCGTCGGCGCGATCGCCACGCCCATCAGCAGCCCGAACGTGCCGAGCAGCAGCACCGTCGTCTGTTTCGACCTACGGACGGTGAACTGCATGGCGATCAGCGCCGCGAACGACGCCAGGTAGGCCATGAACGCCGCGAAACTCGGCAGGTTCCGGCCCAGATACGCGCCGAGCGCGAACAGTGCGGTGGTCCCGGCGACGTAGCCCATCGTCTGTGCGAACAGCGTGTGGCCACGGTCCCGGGTGGCCATCGCGGCCGGACGGTACGGGTAGGCGTCGTCCATCGCAAGTCCTCCGCGGTCGAGGTGGTCTGGCCCTACTCTGGCCTCTCGCGATCACCCCTGGCTTCCTTCGCCAGGGGTGATATCGGACGGTGCGATCAGGGCGTGCCGGGCAGTCCGGTCCGGCACAGCTCCAGCACGTCGCCGGCGCCGCGCAGGGCGGCGACCACGGCCGGCGACGCCGACACGTGCACCTCCGGAAAGTCCCGCTCGGCGACCGGAAACGCCAGCTGCTCGGTGTCGAGACGGAACCGGGCGTCGATGCCGGGCCGGTTGCCGCGCGGATCCTGGCGATGCCACCGGCCGTCCAGGTGGACCGCGACCAGGCCGTGCAGCACCGGCCCGGACTCGCCGGCGAACTGCTGGTAGCACAGTCCGGTGGGGATGCCGCCGGCCCGCGACACGGCCGCCAGCAGATGCGACTTGGCGTAGCACAGGCCCACCCGGGCGCCGAGCACCTCACCGGCGGTCAGGGTGACCCGCGGGTCCTGGGCGTCGACCGAGTGCCGCACCCGGTCACGCACCCACTCGAAGGCGGCCCGCGCGAAGTCCTCGTCCCCGGGGTGGGCGGCCCGCAGATCGGCGGCCAATGCCCGTACCCCGGGATGGGCCGTCTCGACGATCTCGTCCCCGCCCAGATAGCTTCCGGGGTCGCCGGCCCGAAGATCCATTCCTAGAGTCTGCCGTATGGGCTACGAATTCCACATCACCCGGGCCGGGAACTGGTTCGAGAGCGAGGAGCATCCGATCAGCCGGCCGGAGTGGGAGGAACTGGCGGACCAGACGCCCGAGCTGCGGATGACCGGCCATGTGGCCTGGCTCGACATCGGCGAGCAACGGATCTACGAGCCGCACGGTGACGCGACGAGCTTCACCTGGCGCAAGGGCGCGGTGACGATCAAGGGCGTCTACTCGGACGACACCGAACGGCTCGCGCACCGGCTCGCCGCCGCGCTGGGCGGCCGGGTGCAGGGCGACGACGAGGAATAGCTGAGGGCCCGCGGAGACGAGCAACGCGCCGGCGTCGGCCGGAGATTCGCGCTCAGATCGACGGACAGCTCTTTTTCGGTCGTACACCCGCGGTGGGTGTGGCGACACCCACCGCGGGTGTACGACTCCTCTTCGGGAAGCCCGGGGTCGCGGCCTCAGCCGGGGACAGATCAACGAGCGGCGATACCGCTAGTGCGGGTAGGCGCGGGGGATCCGCGGCGACACCTCGCTGCGGTACGCCTCGATGCGGGTGATCACCTGGCGGCGGCCGATGGTGTTCTCCAACCGGTCCAGATAGAGGCAGCGGGCGGCCAGCTTGTCCAGGTCGACGGTGAAGTAGATGGACATCAGCGGGTTGACGAACAGCGTGCTGCCGCTGGTGCGCCGGGTGAACTGCACGTCGCCGAAAGCCCCGCCGACGGCCGCCGCGATCTGGCCGTTGACGATGCTGGGCCGGTCCGGGGTGGCGGCCGCCGCGTCGGCGGCCGCCTCCCGGTAGAGCACCGCCTCCCGGCTGGCGCCCGGAATCGACAGGGCGCCCAGATAGCCGCCCTCACGGTCGAGGGCGGCCAGATTCTCCAGCACCTGCACATGGTTGACGCCGTGGTACGCGTCGATGCCGAAGCCGAGGCAGGTCACCAGCTTCACCGGCACGTCGATGCCGGCCACCGCCCCCAGGCTGGTGATGTCCTCGACGGGCGTGCCCAGCCCGTTCTCGTCACCGCGGCACAGGATGTCGGTGCCCCCGTCGACCAGGACGATCGCGTCGAGATCCAGACGGTCGACCAGGAACCGGTACGCCTCTCGCAACGTCTGCACCCCGAGCGGCGGGAAGGCGTGGACGGTCGACGGCAGGTCGTGTCGCGACAGCCAGCGGGCCAGCGTTCCTTCCGGGAAGTACCAGTCCGGGGTGGCCGTCTCGTGGGTCACCGCCACCACGTGGTCGGAGATCCAGGCGTCCCTGTCGATCAGCTCCAACTCGGAGAACGACAGATTCGCCAGGTGCACCTCGGTGCCGTTGTTCCACAGGGCGAGGGCCAGCGGCAGCCCGGCGTAGACGTCGAAGCCGCCGCCGGCCCCGGCGATCAGCACGCGGCGGGCGGAGGAGAGCGCGGCGAACAGGGGAGGGATGGTCAACGATGCGGCGAGATCCGTCACCCGCCAATGATCAACCACGGCCCGCCCGGCGCGCCGCCCCGCACTGCCCCGTCAGCCGCAGATGACGTCGTCCATGAGGCGCAGGGTGCGGCGGTGCACCGCGACCGTCTCCTGCTCCCCGGCGAGTTGGGTGGTCAGGGCGAGCACCGCCACCCGGTCGCCGTCGGCGCTCACGCCGTTGACGGTGCTGACGCCGGGGACGTCACCGCCGTGCGCCCAGTAGCCGCCGCACCGGTTGGGGACGAACATGATGCCCAGCCCGTACCGTCCACCGGGGACGTAGTCCTGGAACGTGGTGGCGAGCACGGTCTCGTGCATCTGCCGCATCTGCCGTGGCTTGAGCAGCCGCCCGTCCTGCAGCGCCTGCCAGAACCGGGCGACGTCCGACGGCGTGCTCACCATGCTGCCGGCGGCGCTCGCGGCGCTCGGGTTGAACACGGTCACGTCGGACAGCCGGCCGCCCGGCTCCCACTGCTGGTAGGCCCGGGCGTGCGGCCGGGGCAGCGACACCCGGTCACCGGGCGCCGACGTCTCGCTCAGGCCGAGCGGCCGCAGGATCCGCGAGCGCACCTCGGCCTCCCACGGCCGCCCGGTGACCTTCTCGATCACCATCCCGGCGAGGATGTAGTTGGTGTTGGAGTAGTCCCAGCTCTCCCCGGGCGCGAAGTTCGGTTCGTGTTTCATCGCGAGGGCGACCAGATCGGCGTCCTCGAACCGGTCGAACCGGTGTGCCAGGAAAGCCTCCTCGCCGGAGAACGCCGGCAGGTCGGCGGTGTAGTTGTAGAGGCCGCTGGTGTGCTGCAACAACTGCCGGACGGTGATCCGGCCGCCGTCGTTGCCGTTGCCCGCCACCACGCCGGGCAGCCAGCGGTCCACGGTGTCGTCCAGGGACAGCCGCCCCTCGCCGACCAGCTGCAGGACCACGACCGCCACATACGTCTTGGTGTTGCTGCCGATCCGGAAATAGCCGTCCATCGGCACCGGTGTGCCACGCCGGAGATCGCCGACACCGGCCCGTGCCCGGCTGACCTCCCCGTCGACCCGGGCGAATCCCTGCACCCCGGTGATGCCCAGCTCGTGCAGGTCGTCGACGGCGGCCGGCAACGGCCCGGGCCGGGCGGCGGCCGAGACCGGAGCCGCGGTGACGCCGACGGCCATCGCGGTCAACGCGGCGGCCGCGCCCCATCGGCGAAGGTGTACGCGCATGTCAAGCCCTCCATACGGATGCGGGAAATGCTGCACACCGACCGTATGAAGATTCTCGATCCGATCCCATCCGGCTAGCTCCCGGCAGAAGGTGGGGCCAGCACCACCCCGCTGCCCTGACCGCCTCCCGGGCTAGCCTTACCAGGATGAGCAACTGGGCTGATCACGCCATCTGGTGGCACGTCTATCCGCTGGGCTTCACCGGCGGACTGCACAGTGGGCCGGGCCACCGGTTCGGCCACCTGATCGACTGGCTGGACTACGCCGTCGAGATGGGCGTCAACGGCCTCCAGCTCGGCCCGGTCTTCGCCTCCGAGACGCACGGCTACGACACCATCGACTACCTGAGGATCGACCCGCGTCTCGGTGACGACGCCGACTTCGACGAGTTGATCAACGCGGCCCGGTCCCGTGGCGTGCGGGTGATGCTGGACGGTGTCTTCAACCACGTCGGCCGCGGCTTCCCGGCTCCGGAGCACTGGCTGCGTCACAACGACTCCGGCCATGTCGAGGTCTTCGAGGGACACCACCAGCTGGTCGCTCTCGACCACGACGAACCCGAGGTCCAGGAGCACGTGGCCCGCGTCATGAACCACTGGCTGGACCGCGGGGTCTCCGCCTGGCGGCTGGACGCGGCCTACGCGGTGCCGCCCCGGTTCTGGCGGGCCGTCCTCGACCGGGTCCGGCCGCGCCACCCGGAGGCCTGGTTCACCGGCGAGCTGATCCACGGCGACTACACCGCCTACCTGCGCGACAGCGGCCTCGACTCGATCACCCAGTACGAGCTGTGGAAGGCGATCTGGAGCAGCCTCAACGACCGCAACCTGTTCGAGCTGGCGTGGGCGCTGAAGCGGCACGGCGAGGTCCTGGAGGCGGGGCTGCCGCTCACCTTCGTCGGCAACCATGACGTCACCCGTATCGCCAGCAGGCTCGACGACGAACGCCACATCGGGCACGCCCTCGCGGTGCTGTTCACGACCGGCGGTTCGCCGAGCATCTACTACGGCGACGAGCAGGCCTACCGGGGTGTGAAGCAGGATCGTGCCGGTGGTGACGACGACGTCCGCCCGCTCCTGCCCGCCAAACCCGAGGACCTTTCGGCGTACGGGTGGCCGACCTACCGCCTGCACCAGCGACTGATCGGAATCCGCCGTCGCCATCCGTGGCTCACGCATGCCCGTACCGAAGCATCGTCCTTGACCAACACTGCCGCCGCACTGATCTCCACCGCACCCGGGAACCGTCTGATCACCCTGCTCAACGTCGGTGACACCGAGACGACGTTCGACATCGACGTGGCCGGGCCGGTGCTGCTGGAGGGCGACGGCCGCGTCCCGGGAACAGTCCCCGCGCACGGCTGGCAGATTCTCGGCTGAAGTTCTTTCCGGCAGGCATGTCAAGGCTGCGGTGACGGCTCCGACTACCGGTCGAGAGCAACCCCGAAGAGGAGTACGACGATGCGTTTCCTGATCAGCCTGCACATCAACCCGGCCGTGCTGGACGCCCTCACCGACGAGGAGAGGGCAGCCGTCGGCGACGGCCACGGGAAGTTCATTGAGGAGATCAAGGCGTCCGGCGAGCTGATCACCACGCTCGCCCTCGCCGACCCCTCCAAGGCCGCGGTCGTTTCGGTACGCGGTGACGCCCCGTCGTCACCGACGGGCCGTACGTGGAGGCGAAGGAGTTCCTCGGCGGCTTCTACCTGGTCGACGTCGAGAACCGGGAGCGGGCCCTCGCCCTGGCGGCGAAGATCCCGGACGCGGCCATCGACGGCCTCGGTGTCGAGGTGCGCCAGGTGATGTTCGCGGACGGCAACCTCGACGCGTGACCGAACCGGCCATCGAGGACCTGCTGCGCGAGTTCGTGCCGCAGGTCCTCGGCGCGCTGGTCCGCCGGCACGGCCGTTTCGAGGACTGCGAGGACGCCGTACAGGAGGCCGTCCTCGCCGCGACCGTGCAGTGGCCGACCGAGGGCGTGCCGGGGAACCCGCGCGCCTGGCTCACCACCGTCGCGTCCCGGCGGCTCGTCGACCAGGTGCGCAGTGAGCAGGCCCGTCGTGTACGGGAGGTGGCCGTCTGCACCGAACTGCCGCCGGAGGTTCCGGACACCGACGACACACTGCTGCTGCTGTTCCTGTGCTGCCATCCCGCGCTCACCCCGGCGTCGCAGACCGCGCTCACGCTGCGGGCGGTCGGCGGCCTGACGACGGCCGAGATCGCCCGGGCGTTCCTGGTGCCGGAGGCCACGATGGCCGCCCGGATCAGCCGCGCCAAACAGCGGATCCGGCAGGCCGGAAGCTCGTTCCCGGCGCCCGACGGCCCCGAGCGTCGCGGCGTCGTCCTGCACGTCCTCTACCTGATCTTCAACGAGGGCTACACGGCGTCGTCGGGCGACCGCCTGACCCGCGCCGACCTGGCGGCGGAGGCGATCCGCCTGACCCGGCTGGTGCACACCCGGCTGCCCGGTGACAGCGAGGTGACCGGCCTGCTGGCGCTGATGCTGCTCACCGACGCCCGCCGGGACACCCGGACGACGGCGTCGGGCGACCTGGTCCCGCTCGACGAACAGGACCGAACCCGCTGGGACCGGCCCCGGATCGACGAGGGCATGACCCTGGCGAAGGCGTCACTCGGCGGCACCGCGCTGGGCCCGTACCAGTTGCAGGCGGCCATAGCGGCCACCCACGCCGACGCCCTCACCACCGCCGAGACGGACTGGCGCCAGATCCACGCCCTCTACCTGATCCTGGAACGGATAGCCCCGAACCCGATGGTCACCCTGAACCGGGTCGTCGCCCTGGCCGAGATCGACGGGCCCGAAGCGGGCCTGACCCTGCTGGCCACCCTGGACGCCGACGAGCGCATGACCGGCCATCACCGCCTGCTCTCGGTGCGGGCCCACCTGCTGGAACGCTCTGGCGACCTCCCGGCCGCCCATGACTGCTACCGCCAGGCCGCGAGGGCCACCGCCAGCCTCGCCGAACAGCGCCACCTGGAGTCCCGGGCCCGTCGCCTGCGCCGGGCCGCCGCGTAGAGGGAGAGGCACCGGTCGCTCGCCCCGGCCCGATGCGGCCCGGCAGCCGGTCGATGCCGCCGGGGATCGGTAGGCAGATTGTTCAGTGATCTGGGCTCAAGACTCGAGTACCTGGGCAGGTTGCCCTTCGCCGGATGGACGTGTTGCGCACCTCACGACCCCTGAGCAGGCTGCGTTTCAACAGCAGCCCGCGGTGAAGGGAGCAGGATGTCCGTCAACGACACGCTGACCGATGAGGAGAGGCTTGCCGAGCTGGACCTCGCCACCCTCAAGCAGCTGGTGGGTCTCGTCGAGTACGACTCGGCCGGTGACCCGTTCCCGGTGACCGGGTGGGACGCGATCGTGTGGGCGGTCGGCAACGCCACCCAGACCGCGCACTTCTTCCAGTCCGCGTTCGGCATGGAGCTGATCGCCTACTCGGGGCCGGAGACCGGCAACCGCGACCACATGGCCTACGTGCTGAAGAGCGGCGCCATCAGGTTCGTCATCAAGGGCGGTGTGGACCCGGACAGCGAGGTCATCGCCCATCACGCCCGCCACGGCGACGGCATCACCGACATCGCGCTGACCGTGCCGGACGTGGACAAGTGCGTCGAGCACGCCCGCGCGCAGGGCGCCACCGTGCTGGAGGAGCCGCACGACGTCTCCGACGAGTTCGGCACCGTGCGGATCGCGGCCATCGCGGCGTACGGCGAGACCCGGCACACGCTGGTCAACCGGACCCACTACACCGGACCGTACCTGCCCGGTTTCGTGGCCCGAAGCTCGGCACGCCGCAAGCGTCCCGGCGCCCCGAAGCGGATCTTCCAGGCGCTGGACCACATCGTCGGCAACGTCGAGCTGGGCGCCATGGACCGGTGGGTCGACTTCTACAACCGGGTCATGGGTTTCACGAACATGGCCGAGTTCATCGGCGACGACATCGCCACCGACTACTCGGCGCTGATGAGCAAGGTGGTGGCGTCCGGCAACCACCGGGTCAAGTTCCCGCTGAACGAGCCGGCGATCGGCAAGAAGAAGTCGCAGATCGACGAGTACCTGGAGTTCTATCGCGGTCCGGGCGCCCAGCATCTGGCGCTGGCCACCAACGACATCCTGGGTGCGGTGGACGCGCTGGCCGAGGAGGGTGTGGAGTTCCTGGCGACGCCGGACTCCTACTACTCCGACCCGGAGTTGCGGGCCCGCATCGGCAATGTCCGGGTGCCGATCGAGGAGTTGCAGAAACGCGGCATCCTGGTCGACCGTGATGAGGACGGCTACCTGCTGCAGATCTTCACCAAGCCGATCGGTGACCGGCCCACCGTGTTCTTCGAGCTGATCGAACGGCACGGGTCGCTCGGTTTCGGCAAGGGCAACTTCAAGGCGCTGTTCGAGGCGATCGAGCGCGAGCAGGCCAAGCGCGGCAACTTCTGACCTGATCGGGAGAGTCCCATGGCGTACTACCAGAGGGCGGGCGACGTCCCGGCCAAGCGGCACACCCAGCACCGCGACGCGGACGGACGCCTCTACTACGAGGAGCTGATGGGGGAGGAGGGCTTCTCCTCCGACTCGTCGCTGCTGTATCACCGGCACGTCCCGTCGGCGGTGGTCGGCGCCCGCCTCTGGCAGTTGCCCGACCAGTCGACCGAGTCCAACCAGCCGTTGCTGCCCCGGCACCTCAAGCTGCACCAGCTGTTCGACGGCGAGGAGTGGAAGTCCTGCGACCCGGTCCGCGACCGCCGTCTGATCCTCGGCAACGCGGACGTGCGGATCGGGTACGTGGTGGCCGGCGCCGCCTCGCCGTTGTACCGCAACGCCACCGGCGACGAGTGCGTCTACGTCGAGGCTGGATCGGGCACCGTGGAGACGATCTTCGGGGACCTGGCGGTCGGGCGCGGCGACTACGTGATCATCCCGCGGGCGACCACCCACCGGTGGGTGCCGTCCGGCGACGACCCGCTGCGGCTGTACACGATCGAGGCCAACAGCCACATCGCGCCACCGAAGCGTTACCTGTCCCGGTACGGGCAGTTCCTCGAACACTCGCCGTATTGTGAACGCGATCTTCGTACCCCCGATGCTCCTCATGTGGTGGAGGGGGAGAACGTCGAGGTCTACATCAAGCACCGGGGCGACGGGCCGGCCGGGCTGGCGGGGACCGTGCACCTGCTGCCGCACCACCCGTTCGACGTGGTCGGCTGGGACGGGTGCCTGTACCCGTACGCGTTCAACATCGACGACTTCGAGCCGATCACCGGGCGGGTGCACCAGCCGCCGCCCGTGCATCAGGTCTTCGAGGGCAACAACTTCGTGATCTGCAACTTCGTGCCCCGCAAGGTCGACTACCACCCGCTCGCGGTGCCGGTGCCGTACTACCACTCGAACGTCGACTCCGACGAGGTCATGTTCTACGTGGGCGGCGACTACGAGGCCCGCAAGGGTTCCGGCATCAACGTCGGCTCGGTGTCGCTGCACCCGGGCGGCCACTCCCACGGCCCGCAGCCGGCCGCCATCGAGGCGAGCCTCGGCGCGGAACGCTTCGACGAGCTGGCGGTCATGGTGGACACGTTCCGGCCGCTCGGGCTGGGCGAGGCCGGGCGGCTCTGCGACGACGGCGTCTACGCCTGGACCTGGGCGAAACGCTCATGAACCCGCTGTTCACGGGCCTGCTGGACGACGCCGCGATCTTCCCGCCGGGTGACCTGCCGATGCCGGACGCGGTCCGGGCCCACCGGGACCGCCGCGAGTCCGGGCTGGCGCCGCTGCTCGGGCCGTTCATCTGCACGCTGGCCCGCTGGGACGAGCTGGTCGCCGCCACGGCCGGCGGTCCGCCGCTGCGCGTGTCGCTGATCCTGCCCGACCTGGCGACCGAGCTGCCGGAACACCCCTCGGTGGAGATCGTCTCGGTGGAGGCGCCGGCCGTCTCCGGCTACGGCGGGGCGCTCACCGCGTACCACGAGATCCTGTGCGACGAGATCACCGCGACGCGCGTCGCGGCCCTGCGTGACGCCGGCCTTCGATTGAAGATCAGGACCGGAGGGGTACGCGCGGACGCCTTCCCCAGCGAGGCCCAGCTCGCCCGCGCCCTGTGGTCGGCGGTGCGCGGCGGCCTGTCGTTCAAACTGACCGCGGGCCTGCACGATCCGATCCGGCACCGGGATCCGGCCACCGGATTCGAGCACCACGGTTACCTCAACGTCATCCTGGCGACCGCCCGCGCCCTGCAAGGCTACGACATCGAGCGGGCACTGGCCGACCAGGACGGCGACCGGGTCGCGAACGCGGTCGCCGGCATCGACGAGGTCCTGGTGAAGGCCGTGCGGCACCATTTCGTCAGCTTCGGCACGTGCAGCATCAGCCAGCCGGTCGACGGCCTGCTGCGTTTCGGCCTACTGGAGGCTGTGCTTTGACTCAGGACCATGCGTCGACCTGGCTCGACATCCCGGCCGGCCACCCGTTCGGCGTGGCCACCCTGCCCTACGGCGTGTTCCACACGGCCGCCGACCCGCACCCGCGCACGGGCGTGGCGATCGGCGACCGGATCATCGACCTGCCCGCCGCCACCCGCCGTCTCGCGCCCGAGCTGGCCGGCGCGGTCGCCGGGCCGTCGCTGGACACGCTGCTGGCCGCCGGCCCGCGGGTGTGGGCCACGCTGCGCGCCGCGCTGACCACCTGGCTGTCCGACGAGGTGTACCGCGACCTGCTCGGCGGCCACCTGATTCCGGCCGGCGACGCGGTCATGCACCTGCCGTTCACGGTCGCCGACTACGTCGACTTCTACGCCTCCGAACAGCACGCCACCAACCTGGGCCGGATGTTCCGGCCCGGGCAGGACCCGCTCACCCCGAACTGGAAGCACCTGCCGATCGGCTACCACGGCCGGGCCGGCACCGTGATCCTCTCCGGTACCGAGGTGGTCCGCCCCTCCGGTCAGCGCCGGTCAGCCGACGGCGAGATCACTTTCGGACCGTCGCAGCGTCTCGACATCGAAGCCGAACTCGGCTACGTCGTCGGCGTCCCCTCGGCGCTGGGACGGCCGGTCGCGCTGGACCGCTTCGAGGAGCACGTCTTCGGGATGTGCCTGGTCAACGACTGGTCCGCCCGTGACATCCAGGCCTGGGAGTACGTTCCGCTCGGCCCGTTCCTCGGCAAGTCGTTCGCCACCTCGATCTCGCCGTGGATCGTCCCGCTCGCCGCCCTCGACCACGCCCGGGTCGCGCCCCCGGCCCGGACCACCGCGCTGCTGCCCTACCTCGACGACGAGAAGACCCCGCTCTGGGGACTCGACATCCGCCTGGAGGTGCGCCTCAACGGCCACGTCGTCGCGCGGCCCTCCTTCGCCGGCATGTACTGGACCGGCGCGCAGATGCTGGCCCATCTCACCGCCAACGGCGCGTCCCTGCGCACCGGCGACCTGTACGCCTCCGGCACCGTCAGCGGCGGCGAGCCCGGCTCCCTGATCGAACTGTCCTGGAACGGTCAGGAGCCGATCACCCTGCCGGACGGATCGGTCCGCACGTTCCTGGAGGACGGCGACGAGGTGGTGATCACCGCTTCCGCGCCCGGCCCGGACGGCGCAGTGATCGGCCTCGGCACGGTCCGCGGCCGGATCATCCCCGGCTCGCGGACCGGCCGCTGTTTCTAGACCGATCTCTGGTACGCGCGGAAGGTCCGCGTGGAGAGCAGCAGCATCGCGACCGCGGCCGCCGCCAGCCATCCGCACCGGGTCAGTACCGTGGCCCAATCCGGATCGTCGCTCATCGCCGCCCGTGCCGCGTCGAGCGCCCAGTTCACCGGATTGGCCGCGGCGATGGTCCGCATCCATTCCGGCATCAGCGTCTCGGCCATGAACGCCGACGACAGGAACGTCAGCGGCAACAGCAGCATGGTGTTGATCCCGATGATCGTCTCCCGTTGCCGGGCCAGCATGCCGATCGTGTTGGAGAGGGCGCTGAAGATCGTCCCGAGAAGGAGCGCCGCCACGGTGAGAACGGTCAGACCTGCCGGCCCGCCGGGGTATTCGGCGCCCGCGATCAACCCGAGCAGAATGATCGCCACCACCTGCACGGCGGTGCTGAGCGCCTGCTCGACGACCGCCGAGTTCATGATCGCGCTGCGTGTCACCGGGGTGGTGAGCAGCCGGTTCATGGTTCCGCGCTCGATCTCCTCGAGCATTCCCATGCCGGCCCACATGTTCGACGACACCGCGGCCATGACGACGACGCCCGGCACCAGGTAGTCGAGATAGGAGGCGGCCCCGAATCCGGGCAGCTCCACCACCCGCCGGAACAGATTGCCGAACAGGAACAGCCAGATCGCCGGCTGCACCAGCAGAATCAGCACGAGTGCCGGCTGTTTCACCAGCACTTTGAGCCGCCGATTCGTCATCCAGAAGGTGTGCGTGACAAGAGTCGTCATGCTGTGTCTCCCTCGCGTGCGATGCCGTTCGCCGGTTGCGGTCGGTGCCGCTCGGTGCGCTCGGTCATGCCGCGAAACGCCTTCCCGCGTGACGCAGATAGACGTCGTCGAGTGAGGGCCTCGCCACGGTCACCGTGGCCACTGCTATTCCGGCGTTTTCGAGGGCGGCCAGAGCGGCCGGAACCGCCGCCGCCCCGTCGTCGGCCCGCGCGCTCAGCCGGGGGCCGTCGAAAGAGACCTCCCGCAAGCGCGTGACGGCCCCGATCGCCTGCCGCGCCTGCGGCTCATCGGCGGCACGAGCCAATTCCAGATGTACGGCGTCCCCGCGCAATTCCCCTTTCAGTTCCGCGGGTGTGCCCTCGGCGACGATCCGGCCCTCGTCGACGATGGCGAGCCGGGCCGCGAGCCGGTCGGCCTCGTCGAGGTAGTGGGTGGTGAGCAGGATGGCCATCGACTCCTCGGCGGCGAGCCGGGCGATCTCGGCCCACATGGCGGCCCGGACCTCGGGGTCGAGCCCGGTGGTCGGCTCGTCCAGGAACAGCACGTCCGGCCGGTGGATCAGGGCCATGGCGACGTCCAGCCGGCGCTGCATGCCGCCCGACCAGCCGCGGGTCGGGCGTCCGGCGGCGGCGGTCAGGTCGAACCGTTCCAGTAGTTCGCCGGTGCGCCGGTGCAGCTCGCGGCCGTGTACCCCGAAGAGTCTTCCCTGGAGGGTGAGGTTGTCGCGGCCGGAAGCCATCGGGTCGAGGCCCGGTCGCTGGGCGACCACGCCGATGTGACGCCGTACCCGCTCGGGGTGGCGCAGCACGTCGTGTCCGGCGACGGTGGCGGTGCCGGAATCCGGCCGGGCCAGCGTCGTCAGGATCTTGACGGTGGTGGACTTGCCGGCGCCGTTCGGGCCGAGCAGCCCGAACACCTCGCCGGGGCGGACGGTCAGCGAGAGCCCGTCGAGGGCCCGGACGCCGCCGGGATAGGACTTGCCGAGGTCGTGTGCCGTGACGGCATCGGACATGGGTCGCTCCATGCGGACGGCCGCGGAGCCGGGCCCGGCTATCCTCGATGCTGCGACACGCCTCGGACGCGCCGGCCCGTTCCCGCGGACAGGTGAACAGAGGTGGGCGGTTCCGGACCGGGTGTTCCCGCACCCGGTCCGGGCCGCCGTCTCTCCCGGCGCCTACGGCGGCTCCGGGAAACTCGTGAAGTCCGGCGTCTGGCCGGTCTCGTGGTAGTGCCGCCACACGTCGAGGCCCCCCAGCGAGCCGTCCCGCAGCTCCTTGAGCAGCCGCTCGATCCAGGCCGCCTCGGCCTCCCGCATGGCCAGCTGGAACTCCGCCTCGACCAGGAAGATCCGGGGCACCTCGTGGGCGGCGCCGCGCAGGGTGGAGCGCTGTGAGTCGTTCTCCACGGTGAGCACGCTGAGCCGTTGCTCCAGCAGCTCGATCACCTCGTCCGGCGGCAGGACGCCGATCACCGACAGGGCGGTCTTCAAGCGGGGGAACTCGCGGGCCGGATGACCGACCAGCTCCCGCAGCCAGTCCTTCATCTCCTCGCGGCCGGCGTCGGTGAGCCGGTAGACGGTGCGCTCCGGGCGGCGGCCCGCGCGGACCGTCTCGGTGGCCTGGATGAAGCCGTGCTTCTCCAGGTTCTGCACGACGGTGTAGAGCGAACCCCACCGGATGTCGAGGTCCTGCTCCTTGTTGCGGGTGCGCATGTGGGCGGCGATCTCGTACGGATGCAGCGGTCCCGCCAGCAGGGTCGCCATGACGTGCAGCCCGAGCAGATTGCCGACCTTTCGCCGCGCCGCCATCCCGACCTCCTCGCAACCGTATATCCGTAGCCGAGTATTACGCATACGAGTGTCGTTGGGAAGCCCGAAATCGCTGTGACACCGGTGTGACCGCCTCCGTCGTACGCTGTCGCCGGGCGGCGGAGGAGTGCTGATGAGAGTCCTGGTGGTCGAGGATCAGACCCGTCTCGCCGACTCGGTGGCCCGGGTGCTGCGCCGGGAGGGCATGGCCGTGGACGTCGCCTACGACGGGACCGCCGCCCTGGACCGCGCCGCCGACGTCGACTACGACGTCGTGGTCCTCGACCGTGACCTGCCCGGGGTGCACGGTGACGAGGTGTGCGCCGAGCTGATGCGGGAACCGCAGCGGACCCGGGTGCTCATGCTGACGGCGGCCGGGACGCTCGCCGACCGGGTGCTGGGCCTCACCATGGGCGCCGACGACTATCTGCCGAAGCCTTTCGCGTACGCCGAACTGATCGCCCGGATCCGGGCCCTGGGCCGCCGCTCCCAGCCGGCCGTGCCGCCGACGCTGGCGCACGGTGATCTGACGCTCGACCCGGCCCGCCGGGTGGCGGCCCGGGCCGGGCGCCGGCTGCCGCTCAACCCGAAGGAACTGGCCGTTCTGGAGCACCTGCTGACCGCCCGGGGCCGGGTGGTGTCCGCCGAGGAGCTGCTGGAACGGGTGTGGGACGAGGCCGCCGACCCGTTCACCACCACCGTCAAGGCGACCGTGAACAGGCTGCGGTCCAAACTGGGCGAACCGCCCGTCATCGAGACCGTGCCCCGGGCCGGTTACCGCATCGGAGAGGGGCGACCGTGACGGTCCGGCTTCGGCTCACCCTGCTGTACGGTCTGCTGTTCCTGATCTCCGGCACGCTGCTGCTGACGATCACGTACGTCCTGGTCGCCCTCAACCGGGGCGCGTCGGCGCTGACGGTGCAGAGGGCGCAGGACGGCAGCGAGGTCGTCACCGCCGTCGTGATGGGCGAGCCGTCACCGGACGACGCGGAGCTGCCGGAGAACCTGCGCCTGCTGATGGAGTCGGCCCGGGAGCAGGTCGCCATGGAGAAGGCCGAGATCATGCAGACGCTGCTCGTGCAGTCGTGTGTGGCGCTCGCCGTCATGTCGGTCATCTCGATCGGTCTGGGATGGGTGGTGTCCGGCCGGCTGCTGCGCCCGTTGCAGACGATGACCGACACCATCCAGCGGATCTCGGCGCACAACGTCCACGAACGCCTGGCCGCGCCCGGGCCGCGTGACGAGCTGAAGAACCTCGCCGACACGGTCGACGGCCTGCTCGGGCGGCTGGAGTCGGCCCTGGACTCGCACCGCAGGTTCGTCGCCAACGCGGCGCACGAGCTGCGGACGCCGTTGACGCTGGAGCACGCCCTGCTGGAGGAGGCCGTGATCGACCGGGACGCGACGGCCGACACCTTCCGGGAGCGGTTCCGGGAGCTGATGGCCGTCAGCGAGCAGCAGGCCCGTCTGCTGGAATCGTTGCTGGTGCTGGCCACCAGCGAGCGCGGCCTGGACCGGAGGGAGGAGATCGACCTGTCCGTGCCGGCCGGATCCTTCGCCCGGCGGCCGGACTTCACCGTGGCGACCGATCTGGCGCCGGCCCGGGTCACCGGCGATCCGGTGCTGATCGAGCGGCTGGTGGCGAACCTGGTCGACAACGCGATCACCTACAACGTCCCGGACGGGTGGGTCGAGGTGGCGACCGGGGTCGAGGACGGGCGCTGCTTCCTGACCGTCTCCAACACCGGACCGCCGGTTCCGCCGGAGATGGTGGGCCGGCTGCTCACCCCGTTCCAGCGGCTGAACCGGAACGCCGACGACGGTCATCACGGTCTCGGCCTGTCGATCGTTGCGGCCATCGCCGCCGCACACTCCGCCGAGCTGACGGTCCTGGCCCGGCCCGAGGGCGGCCTCGCCGTCACCGTTCTCTTTCCGCTGGAGAATGTGCCCGTCGTGTGACCGGCCGGGGCGTAGAACTCCCGGCATGGCGAACATCAGAAAGGTGTGGACGGTCACCGCGGTAATGGTCCTCTCCGGGTGCGGCACCATCACGGGCGGCGACGACGAGGACCATTTCCAGCAGGCGATGGACTACACGACATGCCTGCGGGCGAACGGCATCCCGGACGCCCCCGATCCGGTGCGCGAGGACCACGGCGTCCGGCTGGAACTGCCGAAAGTCGACGACGCGGTGCTGCGGAAGGCGGAGGAGGCCTGCCGCGACAAGCAACCGCAGGGCGACGCCGGCGACAGCGACCCGGTCGATCCGGCGAAAGTCACCGCCTGGACCACCTGCATGCGTGGCGAACTGCCGGAGTTCCCGGATCCGGAGGTCGCCGGAAACACCGTCACCGTCATTCTCACCGGAACCGGGATCGAGCCGGAATCCACCGAATTCAAGAACGCCCGGAAACACTGCGACCCGCGAGACCCGGGCGGCGACACGCACATCCAGGACCTCGACTGATGGCCCGCAAACGCGTACTTCTCGTGCTTCCGGCGCTGGGCATCGCGGTGATCGCGGCCGGCGCCGGGATGATCGACGCCGCCGAAGACCCGTCGACAGCCGCGCCGACCGGGCCGGCCGCCACCGCCACGGTCGAGAGACGCACCCTGACCCGTACCGAGAAGGTCGGTGGTGGCCTCGGCTTCGGCGACACCGCCGGGGTGCGGGCGGCCGGCGACGGCATGGTGACCTGGCTGCCGCACGAGGGTGACGTGCTGAAACGCGGCGACACCGTCTACCGCCTCGACCAGAAGCGGATCCCGTTGCTCTACGGCGCCGTCCCGCTCTACCGCACCCTGCGCGCCGGCAGCGAGGGCGGCGACGTCAGACAGCTGGAACGCAACCTGAGCGCGCTCGGTTACACCGGCTTCACGGTCGACACCGAGTTCACCGCGTCGACGGCGGCCGCGGTCCGCGACTGGCAGCAGGCGCTGGGCCGCGCCCGGACCGGCCGGGTCGAACCCGGCGACGCCGTGGTGTCCTCGGGGGCACGTCGCGTCGCCGAGGTCGTCACCGAGACCGGCGCCCCCGCCTCTGGCGTCCTGCTGCGCTGGACCGGCACCGAGCGGGTGGTCACCGTGGCCCTGGACACCGACCACGCCGACCTGGTGCGGGCCGGGACCGCGGCGACCGTGGAACTGCCCGACGGGGCCACCGTCCCCGCGAAGGTCACCGGCATCGGCACGCCCACCTCCCGGGAACAGGGCGGCGCCACCCTGCCGGTCGAACTGGCCGTGCCCGAGCAGCGCGGCCTCGGCCGGTACGAGGTGGCGACCGTCTCGGTGATCCTGTCCGCCGAGACCCGCGCGGACGTCCTCGCCGTGCCGGTCACCGCCCTGGTGGCCCGCCCCGGCGGTGGCTACGCCGTGATGACCGGTGGCGCGTACCTTCCGGTGCGGACGGGCCTGTTCTCCGGCGGCTACGTGGAGGTCTCCGGCGACGGCGTCACCGAGGGCCGCGCCGTGGGGGTGCCCGAATGACCGGGCCCGTCGTCGAGCTGACCGGAGTGTCCAAGCGGTACGGCGACGTGCTCGCTCTCAGCGACGCCGACCTGCGCATCGACCACGGCGAACTGCTCGCCGTGGTCGGGCCGTCCGGCTCCGGCAAATCCACCCTGCTGCACATCATGGGCACCCTCGACCGACCCACCTCCGGCACGCTGCACATCGACGGGTACGACGTGGGCGCCCTCACCGACCGGCAGTTGTCGGTGCTGCGCGCCCGTACGATCGGTTTCGTCTTCCAGCAGTTCCACCTGGCCCGCGGCGTGCCGGCGATCGACATCGTGGCCGACGGCCTGCTCTACAGCGGCCGGTCCCGCGGCCACCGGCGCAGAGCGGCCGAACAGGCCCTGCACCGCGTCGGCCTGGACCACCGGATGGGGCACCTGCCGCATCAGCTCTCCGGCGGCGAACAGCAGCGGGTCGCCATCGCCCGGGCCGTCCTCGGCGATCCGCCGCTGCTCCTGGCGGACGAGCCGACCGGCGCCCTCGACTCACGTTCCGGCGGGGCCGTCCTGGAACTGCTGCGCGAGCTCAACGACGGCGGCACCACGGTCGTCGTCATCACCCACGACCGGGACATCGCCGCCGCCCTGCCCCGCGAGGTGCGGCTCAAGGACGGTCGTATCGTCCCGGAGGTGCGCCAATGAGCACTGTTGCGCTGATCCCGGCCCGGATGCCGTTCGCCGACGTGGTCCGTGTCGGCGGACACGGGCTGCGGTCGCGGCCCATGCGGGTGTTCCTGTCCGCGCTCGGCATCGCCATCGGGATCGCGGCGATGGTCGGTGTCATGGGCATCTCGGCGTCGTCCACGTACGAGCTGGACCGGCGGCTCAGCTCCTTCGGCACCAACCTGCTGACCGTCAGCGCCGAGGAACGGTCGCGCCTGCCGGACACCGCGGTCGGCATGATCGGCGCGCTGCCCGGGGTCGAGTCGGTCTCCGCGGTCGGCCGGACCACCGCACGGGCCTACCGCAACGACCACGTCCCCACGGAACGCACCGGCGGCATCGTGGTCTACGCGGCCCGGACCGACCTGCCCACGGTGGCCGGCGCCCGTACCGTCGCCGGGTCCTGGCTCACCGACGCCCACATCACCCATCCGGCCGTGGTGCTCGGCTGGACGGCCGCGAAGTCCCTGGCCGTCCATGAGGCAGGACCGGCTCAGCTGATCTGGCTCGGCGGCCGCTGGTTCGCGGTGGTCGGCATCCTGGCGCCCAACGACCTGCTCACCGACCTCGACTACGGCGCCTTCGTGGGCTGGCCGGTGGCGGAACGGGATCTCGGCTTCGACGGCTCCCCGACCACTGTCTACGCCCGTCCCGGGCAGAGCGCGGTCGCCACCGTGCAGCCGCTGCTGGGCGCCGCCGCGAACCCGGAGAATCCCGGCGAGGCCACCGTGTCGCGCCCGTCCGAGGCGCTGAGGGCGCAGTTGGAGACCAGGCAGGCGCTCAACGCCCTGCTGCTCGGCCTGGGCGCGGTGGCCCTGCTCGTCGGCGGCATCGGCGTCGCCAACACCATGGTCATCTCGGTGCTGGAACGCCGCTCCGAGATCGGCCTGCGCCGCTCCCTGGGCGCCACCCGGGGTCAGATCCGCACCCAGTTCCTCGCCGAGGCGCTGCTGCTGTCCCTGCTCGGCGGCGTGGGCGGGGTGGTCCTCGGCATCGGTGTCACGGCGGCGTTCGCGGCGGTCCAGGGCTGGGCCGCCGTCGTCCCGCCATGGGTGATGGCCGGCGGCGTCGGCGCCACCCTGCTGATCGGCGGTCTGGCCGGCTTCTACCCGGCCATGCGCGCCGCCCGCCTCCCACCCACCGAGGCGCTCGCCAACCCGTGAGTCAGACGCGGTAGCTGCTCACCGCGGTGCCGAGCCGCTGAGCCATGCCGGCCAGTTCGGCGGCCGTGCGGCGGGCGTCGTCGGCGCTGGACGACGTCCGCGTGGCCGTCTCGGCGACGGCGGTGATGTCGGCGGCGATCGCTCCGGACCCGGAGGCCGCCTGGGCCACGTTGCGGCCCATCTCGCCGGTCGTGGCGGTCTGCTCCTCGACGGCCGCCGCGATCGTCGTCGCGTAGTCGTTGATCTGGGCGATCACGTGGCCGATGTCGGCGATCGCGGACACCGCGGCGTCCGTGTCGGACTGGATGGCGGCGATCCGCTGGCTGATGTCCTCGGTGGCCCGGGCCGTCTCCTGCGCCAGGTCCTTCACCTCGGACGCCACCACGGCGAAGCCCTTGCCGGACTCGCCGGCCCGGGCCGCCTCGATCGTCGCGTTCAGCGCGAGCAGGTTCGTCTGCTCGGCGATGCTGGTGATCGCGTTGATCACCTCGCTGATCTCGGCGCTGGCCGCGCCCAGCTTCGCCATCGTGTCGCTGGTCCGCTGCGCGGCCGTGGTCGCGGTGCCGGCCACGTGGGCGGCGTCGCCGGCGCTGGACGCGATCTCCCGGATCGAGGCGCCCATCTCCTCGGTGCCGGCCGCCACCGTCTGCACGTTGCCGGAGATCACCTCGGCCGCGGCGGACACCGAGCCGGCCTGGTCGGCGGTGATCTGCGCGGACCGGGTCAGCTCCTCGGCGATCACCGACAGCCGGTCGGAGGTGCCGGCCAGGGCGGCGGCGTCGTCGCGCACCTGCCGGACCGTGGTGGCCACCGTTCCGGCCGTGTTGTTCAGGGCGGCGGCCAGCTCGCCGACCTCGTCGCCGCCGCCCACCTCGGTCCGGGCGGTCAGGTCACCCTCGTCGATGCGCCGCAGCACCTGTACGCAGTGGGCCAGCGGCCGGGTGATGCTTCGGGCGAACAGCACCGCGATCGCCGCGCCGGCCAACAGAACCAGCATGATCGCGGTCAGCACAATGGCCCTGGCCTGCCGGTACTCGTCGCCGGCCGCGGTGTTGGCCCGCGAAGCCTGGGCGACGGCAGAGTCGGAGAGCTCGGTCAGCGCGTCCCTCATCGTGACCACCAGCGGCACCAGCTCGGCGGTTCGCAGAGCACGGACCTCGCCGATCCGCCCCTGATCGGCGAGGGGGAACAGTCGGTCCCTCACCAGCGGCTGGTACCGGTCCATGCTTTCGGTGAACACCTGCAACAGCGACCGCTCGGCCTCGGTGATCGGCAGCGCCCGATAGGCGGTCGCCGTCTCGCCCATCATGACGAACTCGGACTCGAAACGCTCGCCCGCCTTCGCACGGTCCGTGTCGTTGCCGGCGAACAGATATTCCAGCCCGTCCAGCCGGGCGCGGTTGAAGGCGTTGCGGATGTTCGCCACGGTCTGTGTCTTCAGAGCCTCTGCGTGGACGTTTGCGGTCGCCGCGTTCAGCGTGGACATCTGCTTGAGGGCGAACATCCCCACGCCACCACCGAGGACCGCCACGAGCAGCACGACCACGAGGATCTTGGTGCCGATCCGGAAGTCCCCGAACCGGCGTGACGCGGTCTCGAATGGCACGGTTTCGTTCACCCTTCGATCCTCGACCATCGCGGCGGCCGATTCGGCATGATTGCCGGGAAACCGGGCAGTTCGCACGCCCCGACGGTGTATCAGCACCGCGGCCGCCGCCGGGATCGCCACCACACGCCCCAGCAGCACCTCCAGACGCGCCGGGCCCCCGTTCTTCGTCGTCCCGGTCAGATCCTGGTCGATCCCGCGGTGCTGGGGCGAGGAGGCGAACACGCCGGACCGCACGGTCTCCGGCAGGCCGCCGAGACGGACCGCCCGGACCGCCGTCCAGGTTCGGCCGTCGAGCGACTTCTCCCCGGTGATCACGTCACCTCGCGGATCAGGCGCAACCACAGGGGTACGCCTCCCGGCGGAGTCGTGCCGCATGCGTACGCCGTGCGCGCCGGACATCATGAACGCCGCACAGAGCACGCCGGGCCGCGTACCATCCTTGATCATCAATCCGGTCCCGGCCCCCGCAGCGAGGCCGGCCGGTGTCCCGGTGGCCCTCGCTGTCTCACGTGCGTTGAGACCGCACCGACAGCCGGTCAGAGTGGATCATCGACTGGTCCGGCGCAGGAGTGCCCGACGCGCCGGTCGCCTCTCGGGTGATGCCGGTGTGGTGCCGACAGTCCACGATGATGTGATGACGCGGCAAAGACGATCGCGGGCGGGGTGCTGCTGGTGGCCGGGGATGTGACAGTCGTCAGCCGGCAGCCGCCGCCGTACTCGGGTCACACGCGCCGATGACCGGCCGGTGCCGGTCAGCGTAGGCCGGGCCCGGGCGCAGCCGAGCCGGTTGCCGGCGGCCCACCTCGGCCAGATGACCGTGCCCGCGCCGGCCGACGACGGCCACGACGACCGGCCGGAGCTGTTCGCCACGGCCGCCGGCCGGTTCGCCGCCGCGATGGATCTGCCGGCCCCGCAGCCGGGTGGCCAGCGCCGTTGTCGGACAGCAGGTAGGGGTAGGACAAGGAATTCCCGCTCGTTCTCGCGCTCGCGGTGTTGACCTTTCCGGATCGCCGTTTGCCCGGGGTCACGGCCGGGTAGGTGATCTTCACAGATCGGGCGAATCGTAAGGAGGTCACCCGATGCCAGTGGAGAACATCCCATCGGACCCGGATGAATACCCACCACTCGACCCAGGCGCGCCGATTCCTGACGACCCGGGCGAGCTGTCCCCGGACAGCCCCGACCCACTGCCGCCACCGCCACCGGAGCCGGTGCCGGCCGTGCCGGTACCCGTCCAGCCTGTGCCGGACGAGCCCGGCGCGGTGCCCGAACCCGCCTGACCGCGGGCGGCAACCGCCAGACCTTTCGATGATCGCCGGCCTGGCACCCTGATCCGTTCGGTGGACGGGGTGCCAGGCCTTCTCATCGAGAAACCTCCGTGGAAACCCCCGGCTTTAGCCGTGGGGAGGAATCGGATTGCCTGTGGAGCAGGTCAGGGATGGCCCATTCGCCGTCAGGGTGGATGGGTGTCTGGCAGACGTTGCGCTGGTTCTCGACATATCTCTTCACGATCTTCGGGGTTGCGCCGCCGATGGTGGCGACGAGGTACGAGTTGGTCCACAGGGTCGG